>NZ_VWWH01000016.1:0-116618 GCF_011753045.1 Burkholderia sp. Ap-955 | reverse complement strand
CCGGCCATGCGATGGGCGGCCGCAACGGCGGGCTCCTCGGTGCGGCGCTCGGCGGTGGCGGCGGCGCGGCGCTGGGGGGCAACCTCGGCCGCAACGCGCGGGAGCGCGACGATGCACGGGACCGCGACAACATGCGCAGGATGCGTCGCAACAAACATCGATACGACGACGCGTACTACGACTGAAACGCTGACTGAGCCGTTCGTTGACGCCTGGCGAACGCGCATGCGATGAAATGAACTGCACGTTCCGCCCGTCACATCGCACGGTGCAATTTCGCTGTCGGCGCGCCCGCCGAGGTCGCTCTGACAGCATCACCATTCATGTCGTGTCTTGCACGGGGAGATGATCATTGTGCAAGGGAACCATCCGGTCGACGCGGCCGAACTTCGCGGTAACCGTTGGCGGTGCGGGATCTGTACTACTTCCAAACGGGATATGCACATCCCGAGGCTTTGAGCCGGTCGCGCGCTCAATTGTCTCTACGGCGAGTGCGGTTAGTAATCGCACATTGCGGGCACCATGTTCCCGCACTTATATTAATCGGCCGAGACTCCCAGACGTGGCCGCGATGGCATTGCCAAGTCAATTTGGTCCGCCGCCCCTGATACTCTTTCGATAAACACAGTCCACCACGAGCGGTCGCAAGCGCCCGCATGTCATCAATTGTCTGACGCAATTTGAGGCCGGCACATTGCCGACACCAGTGTCCGAGCCAAATCTGACTCGCTATCGCCATCCATTCGTGTCCCGCCGCGCAACGAAAAGGGTATTTTTCGGCTGAGCCCACATAAGCATCTGCCAAACAAACGCCTCCCTTTTCGCGGGCGGCCGCCTGCAGACGTGCCAATCCATTGGGATCAACCAGCCCGGAGGAGGTTAGCTTTGCGCAACGACCACACCAGGTTCCCCGGAAAATATCGTTTGCCCTGGCTTCCCAACGATGCCCCTTTGCACATTCGAATCGATATAGACGACTTTCGATCGTATAGTTGGCCGAAAGACATTTCCCGTCTCTCTCTTGTGCTTTAGCCTGAAGCCGGGCCAAACCATCCGAACAACAGCTTCGTCGCGTCGCGTCACTATGCGCGCAGCTCGGACACCAACGCCCCTCACTGATCTTCCTTCCCTCCACGCTCCACTCGTGTCCCGCTGCGCAACGAATTTGGTAACGCGCAAATAATCCAACGAATGGACCACTCAGCAGCGTCCCTCCTCGCTCTGCCAATTTCGCCAACCATCTATCACGAATATCTTCCTGCTGACAGGATATGCATACCGGTGCACCGCCATTTCGATAGAGCAAGGTCAATGCCACGCGCTCAAAAACGTGCCCACGAGCGCAAGCGAACTGATGGCGTGAATTGACACCCCTCCACTCGCTCGCCAAACATTGCCAACCATATTGGGCAACGCACTGTCGCAACCTCTCAAGCATGCTCCCTCACTTCGCCGTCACATTCCCGCCAAAATCGAAATCGACAATTCTCAATCGTTTCGCAATACTGATGATTTTCCAGACTCGAATTCAGACATCAAAAAAAAGCGCCCGAAGGCGCTTTTTCGGAACCGACTAGCCAGCCGTCACGCTTAGAAGCGGTGACGCAGGCCGACCGTTGCGGCGGTTTGGCTGACCTTCGAGCTCGGGAACGCGTTGATGTCGCCGTTGTAGATCGATGCGCCCAAACCGGCGCCCTTCGTACCACGCTGGTACACCGCCTGAGCGTAGACGTCCGTACGCTTCGACAGGAAGTAATCAGCTTGCACGCCGAACTGATTCCAGTGCGTGCTGTTGCCGTTCTGCTTCGCGTTCGTGTACGTATAGGCAGCGCCCAAGCCGAGAGCCGGCGTCAGGTTGTACTTCGCGTTGACTTCGTAGTTGTCCGCGCGCAGCGTACCCAGGCCGTTCGTCTGGTTGTCGAGACGCGATTGCGTCCATGCCGCGCCGACTTGAGCCGGACCGAATGCATAGGCTGCGGCAATACCATACGTACGCGTGCGGCCCTGAATGCCGAATGCGTTGCCGTTCGTATCGACAGTCGGGTTCACCGCGCCCGACGTGGACAGGCCCGCGTTGTTCGCTTGCGAGTACGCTGCGCCCAGCTTCAGGCCTTCGTACTGGTACGACAGGCCGGCGCTGTATGCACGGTTGTTGGCAAAGTTCGTGCTGTTCGAGAACGAGTACGTGCCACCGAATTGCAGGCCGGCGTAGTTTGCGCTCGTGAACTTGATCGTGTTGTTCAGCGCGACGTCGCCGTTCGTGCTCAGGCGGTCATTGTTCAGCGGGTGCGCGAAGTACGTGCCGCCCCACGAGCCCGTTGCCGTCAGCGGTGCCAGGTAGTCTTGCGTTGCGTCGTACTGCTTACCCAGCGTGACCGTGCCGTACTGGCTCGACAGGCCGACGAATGCCTGGCGGTTGAACATGCCGCCGTTGCCGTTCGCGAACTTGCCGTTACCGATGTTGAAGCCGCTTTCCAACGTGAAGATTGCCTTCAGGCCGCCACCGAGGTCTTCCGAGCCGCGCAGGCCGAAACGGCTCTGGTCAATGCCCGAACCCATCGAAAAGCGCGACTTGCCTTCGCCCGATGCGGTCTGGACGTTGCTTTGGTAGGTGATGCCTGCGTCCAGCACGCCGTACAGCGTCACGCTGCTTTGCGCGTGAGCGACGGTAGCGAACGCTGCCGCAGCGGCTGCAACGATCAGGGTCTTGTTCATTCGTGGTGCTCCCTTCTAAAAAGAGGCAGGTCTCGCGACCTTGTTCATAAACGGTCTGCAACCGCCCGGAGGACCTTGTTCCGTTGGTCATGCCCGGATGGATGCCCGTTTGGGAATCGCGAGTGTAAGAGCGGTGAAAGTAACGAGACCCACGACTAAATAGAAATTGTGTATTTCTCTTTTCGCAACGGAAAACTCATACAAATACGCAAGGCACTGTTATTAAATGATTTTGTTGCTTGCCGCCATGAATACTCATACGGCGTCTTTGCCGCGATTTTCTTATGCACATGCCTTGACAGTAGCCAAAAAACTACGCCACACAATCTCAACAATTCCCTGAGCACGCCGGATCGCTTGTCCGCGCCCAGCTTGATCGACTTCATCCCGATGTACTCCCTCGGCAACGGTTGATCCATAGTCTCGATAGTGCTGACTTCCTCGGCGGGACCGGGAACGGGAGAGCTCTGCTTGTTCGCTGCGTCGCGATCGCAAGGCAGTATCGCTACCAGGGAACACCGCGACGGACTATGTTGGCCACCCAGGCAACTCACAAAAATGTAGATAAACTACATTGCGCCTATCCAGATCTCCGCTTAACACCTCCAAGGCAGATATACAGAATCACCGTAAATTCCCGGCATCCCGCCCTTGACCAGCCGCGCCGTCAGCGGTTAATGTTGAAAAACTACATGATTTAGCCGGCCATTCTGTTACGGGCACTGGCTTGCTTTTTCGTGGTTTCGCTTCCGCTGAGACAACCTGGGGTCTGCAGAAGCGTCCGCTTACTGAGGCTCGATACGCTCATTCCGGGAGGCCCCGGAGTACCGGACCTCCCAGCAACGTCCGCAGGAGCGCGCATGCATCGCGTGCTCCGTGCAAAAGAAAGGTGACTGTTCGTGCGCGCCCAGCATCAAGCCTTTTTCCATTCGCTTTTCCTTGCCCGCCTCGCCGACCAGATTCTGTTGTTTCTCGTGCCGCTGGTCATCTTTCAGATGACAGGACGCGTGTCCTGGTCGGGCATCGCGTTTTCGCTCGAAACACTGCCGAGATACCTGTGCTTCCCGTTTCTAGGCGCGCTTTGCGACCGGTATTCGCCTACGAAACTGATACGCGTCAGTCAGGTTCTCCGCGCGGCGGTATGCATCGCGGGCGTCGCCGCCTACGACCTCGTCGGCGGCATCGGATGGCTGATCGCGCTGTCCGCGTTGTGCGGCATGCTGACGAGTCAGGGCATCGTTGCGCGCGAAGTGATGCTGCCGCAGATATTCAGCAACCATCGCTTCGAAAAAGTATTGTCGTATTCGCAATTGGCCGACCAGCTTGGTCTGGTGCTCGGCCCCATGCTCGCGGCGATCCTGCTGTCGTGGTGGCGCTGGGAATTCGTCGTGGTGGCCGCGGCCGTGCTGTTTGTCACAGCCGACGTCGCGCTTGCCTATTGGCAAAAGGCCAGCGCGTTCGAATTCGTGATGCCGGAAGGCACGCACGGCACCTGGTTCACGCCGATCAAGACGGCCTTGTCTCACGTCATCCATCTCCCGGGCCTCAAGTCCGTCATCATGTTGGCTGCCGCGGAGAACCTCGTGATCGGCGTCACGCTCGCGACATCCGCCGCGATGGTCACCGGCTTTCACCACGAAAGCGGACGCTATTACGCAGGACTGCAAACGGCTGGCGCGTGCGTGACGATCGCGATTCTGCTGATGACGGCGAGGTTGCATGTCCCGAGGCGCGTCCTCGGCCTCGTCGGCTTCGGTTCGATCTGTATCGGCGGCGTTATCGCGGCAGCCAGCCCGGGAATTGCGGGGTACGTTTTCGGCTTCCTTCTGATCGTCGGATTCGACAAGATGTTCAACGTGTACATCCGGAGCACGCGGCAGAAGATCATCCCTGCGCGTGACTACGGCAAGACGACGGGAGTCGTCATCCTCCTCAACAACATGACACAGCCGCTCGCGGGCGTCGCGGTAGGCGCGTTCTCGACGCGTTTCGGACCGGACACGGTGATCATGGTGCTGGCCGTGTGCATGGGTTGCCTCGGGTTGCTGGTCTCGCTCGCGCCCCGCATTCGAAAAGGCCACAGCCCCTCGTCGGCCTCGGTGTCCTCGCATGAAGGCTGATGGCATGATTGAACGATTCCCGCAATACTTCGAGTACAGCGCGAGCATCCGGCCCAGTTCGTCCATGCAAGTGCAACCGCCGATCTTGAACACCATCTCAAGCATCCGCTCACCGCACCGACACGATGCGGACTCACGACATCCTTCGGCCCATAGAATGATGCGTTCGATTGCTTCTCTCATAATTGTTAGAGTTACTGATCAAGTTATGTTTGAAAATCGATTCGATGAATTCTCAAGGTGTCGTCAATCCGCCTGCGATAGCAGGAAAAGGCCCCGTCGTCGGATCAGAACACCCGCGTCGCTGACGGGACGCGTGCATGCTTCTTGAGGTACGCAAGCGCATCGTTGATCGTCAGAACGTGCTGCTCCCCGTCCCTCATTCGCAACGACACCTCCCCGGCCAGCGCCTCCTTGCGTCCTGCAATTGCGACGATCGGCGCGGCCAGTTCCCTTGCATCGAAGATCTTGCGCGGCAGGCGCTCGGCGCGGAAATCCCTCAGCACCCGACAGCCGATGTCTTCGAAAGCGAACGCCGCGTTGTCGGCAAATGCGCGGTCATCTTTCCCAATGTTCGCAACGACGATCTGGTCCGGTGCCAGCCACGTCGGCAACCATCCCTCGTAGTGTTCGAGAAGAATACCGATGAACCGTTCGAGGCTTCCCAGGATCGCGTGGTGCAACATGACGGGCGTTGCCTTCGCACCGTCCTCTGCGACATATGACGCACCGAGCCGTTCCGGCAATACGAAATCGAGCTGGATCGTCCCGCACTGCCACTTTCGTCCTTGGCGGTCGAGCAGATGAAATTCGAGCTTGGGACCATAGAAAGCTCCTTCTCCTGCCTGGATCGCGAAATCGAGACCTGCCGCGCGCGCAGCGGATGCCAGCATCGCTTCCGAGCGATCCCAGACTGCATCGTCACCCGCGCGGACCGCCGGCCTCGTCGACAAAGCCACATCGAATGCGCCAAATCCGAAGTCTGCGTAGATCGTCTTCAGCAACACACAGAATCGTGCAACTTCAACCTCGACCTGATCCCGCATGCAAAGCACGTGAGCGTCGTCCTGCGTGAACGCACGGGCACGCATGAGGCCATGCAACGCCCCGGACGGTTCGGCCCGGTGGACCGCCCCAAATTCGGAATATCGGATTGGGAGATCGCGGTACGACCGACTGCCTTTTTTGAAAACCTGCACATGGCACGGACAACTCATCGGTTTGAGACAGTACGGATTGTTATCACTCTCGAGTGAAAACATGTTTCGCCCGAATTTCTCCCAATGACCGCTCTGTTCCCAAAGATCGCGCGAGACGATCTGAGGCGTCCGCACTTCAGAAAAGCCCGCCTGACGCATCCGGACTCGGATATATTCCTCGACAACCCGATAAATAACCATGCCGCGCGGATGCCAGAAGACGGCACCCGGACTTTCATCCTGCTGATGAAACAGATCGAGTTTGTTGCCGAGCACTCGGTGATCGAATTCGTCCATCGTGTTCTCCATTGACTTGATACCGGTCGACGGAGCACAAAAAAGCCCCGTCCGTTTCCGGCGGGGCTTAGGGATGGTTTGAGGCACTGACTTACGACGTGCAACCTCCCCCCGGCCCGCCGTTGGCGGTCGTGGTAGTGGTCGCGGTAGTCGTAACGAAAAGTGCGTTCATGAGACTAATCTAGTCAACCTGCCAACGTCTGTCAACAAAACATTCGAATCCAAATTCAGCGCCAATATTTTGTGATTCGTTAAGAATCCTCAAACGGAAAATAAATGAAGTGTGCGGAAAGCATAATGAAACACTCTTCAAAGTAAACAAATAATGGTTTTATTCATGGACTGGTAGTTGCGGGCTATCAGAAAAGGCGATCACTAGCAGGCCGTTCCCGAGATCAAGGAAAAGCAAGTCGAGTCGAGTCGAGTCGAGGACGGTTATAACGAATCCTTGCACGGTCTGGTGGTCAATGTGCAGGCCAGCCGAGCCGAACGCGACGTTGCCGCGGAGATGTTGCGGGACGTCGCGCGACCAGATCGACACTTCACAAGCAATGTGGGCTCTCAGAAAAGGTGTCTTTGCCCCCCCCTAGACAAATCAAGGATTTGGACATCTTTTTTGAGACAACCACATGCTGCCCGTCTCAGAAAAGATGTCCTTGGGAACGGAAATTCTCCGAAAAATCGTCCTCGGGAATGTTGCCGTCATTACATGCATCTCCAGCGGGCGCGATCATCGCGAACATCGCGTCGCCGGTCAGAGAAACGCGAACGCTGTCGCCAGCAAGCCTGACCCGAGCCCGCTGCGCTCTGTGACTTATGAGGTGCCCATCACGCGATCGCGTGACGCCGCCGGCGACGATTGCAGGAGCAAATAGCTGATCGCCTCCGTGACGACATCGAAAAGGCACGCACGCAATATGACACCCAGCATGCCGGACAATCCATGCAATTCGAAGACGCCAAGAAAGCACTCGCAAATCGGGATCAGCACCGCGATGATCCTTCTGTCAAGATCAGTAGAATTTCCCCTTACGCGCTTCGAAATACAACAAAATCCTTCAAAATAATTACGAAAGAAATATGAAAGCAAAATTAAATACTTTGAAATCCTGATCGCAGCGAAATCGGCACTTTCCACAATTCAGTTTGAAATTTTGTCAGGCGTCGTTGTTTTAACGATCAACGTACATTCTCATGACCCATCGATCCCGCTAGAATTGCGCGCGGCATATCGGGGCAGCCGTTCCCGTGAGAGCGCAGGCCGCTGCGGGCCTGCAAAAACAAGAAGATGGATAACGAATGAACATGACCGAAGTGGCTCAGGCGATTCGTGGCGGTCTGATCCAGCAAAACCGCCTGCTTAAGACGAGCATCCCGGCGTTGCCGGAAAACGCACTGGTGCCGCGACGGGCCGTAACCCGCTCCGAACTCGGCCGTGATTTCAGCGTCACGCTCGACATGGTATCCACGGCAGGCGACATCGAGCTCAAGACGCTGATTGCCCAACCGATGACGCTCTGGATTCAGCAAGCGGATCGGTCCTATTTGCCGATTAATGGATACATCCACACCTCGCGCAGGCTCGGGGCCGACGGCAGCCTGTCGAGCTACCAACTGGCTTTCGCGTCGTGGATGCATTTCCTCAAGTTCCGTAGCGACATGCGGTACTGGCAGGACACGAGTGTAGACGCCGTCATCACCGACGTATTCAATGCACATCCGCAGGCTCGGGGGCAGTTCGAATTCGCGTTGCGAAAGCCACTGCCTTCGCGCTCGTACTGCCGTCAGAGCGAAACTGACTGGAATTTTGTCCATCGATTAATGGAAGAAGAAGGCCTGTTCGGTTTCTGGCGCCAGGGTCAGGACGGGCGCTCGCACCGGCTGGTCGTAACGGACGACATTTACTCGCTCGACGAAATGTCGCCCCATTCGGTCAGATTCTCGAGGTCGGGCACCGGGAGTGAAACGAATGCCTTTACGCAGTGGGCGGGATCGCGAACCTTGCAGAGCACCGTTCACACAACGCGCACGTTTGACTACAAGGCACCGTCGTCGCTCGTCAATCCCAAAGGCACGACGTTGCCGACAATGTCGGGCCAAGGTGATTTGCCGGAGCAGGCCGAAGTCTACGAATACACCGGCGCGTATACGTATCCGGACCGAAATCGTGGCGAGCACCTGTCGAAGATGCATCTGGAGGAGTGGGAATCGCGCGCAAAGCGGTTCCTCGGTGTGGGCGGTGTACGGGCGGTCGACGCCGGCTACCGCTTCGTGCTGACCGGGCATCCGGAACACGATCGTGACTCCACGGGGCAGCGTGAATTCGCCGCGATCAAGGTACATCGGTATATCGAGAACAACCTGCCGCTTTCGAATCACGAAGCGAATTTTCCATACAGCCTGCAAGTCGAACTGGCTCAGGCCAGGCTCGGGCAAGCCGGCGGAACCGTCATGCATGAGGACGGCTCGGCCGGCTTTTATCGGGTCGAAGTCGAGGCGCAGCGTGTGACGGTCCCATATCGGAGCCCGTTCGAGCACCGGAAGCCGGCGATGGAGTTGGAAACGGCAATCGTCGTCGGGCCGCAGGGCGAAGAGGTGTACACGGACGCACTGAATCGCGTCAAGGTCATGTTCGTATGGGACCGCCAAAATGCGGGAGATGCGAGCGCGTCGTGCTGGGTACGTGTCGCGCAGTCGGATACGGGTGGTGGATACGGGAGCGTTCACGTTCCGAGAGTCGGCGAAGAAGTCCTCATCGGCTACATAGGCGGGGACTGTGATCGCCCCATCGTCCTGCACCGCGTATATAACGGCAACGTTCAACCGCAATGGCACAGCAATGGGCTTTTGTCCGGCTATCGATCGAAGGAGTATTCGGGATCCGGCTATAACGAAATGGTTCTGGATGATGCGACGGGCCAGAATCGTTTGAAACTGTACAGTAGTACGGCAAACAGTCTTCTGCACCTGGGATACCTGATCGACCAGAGCAGTAACGCACGCGGCTCGTATCTGGGGACCGGCTTTGATCTGAAGTCGGATGCCTATGGCGCGATTCGGGCAGGTCAGGGGCTGTACGTGTCCAGCTATTCCACGTCGGTTGATCAACCGCTAGACGTACGCCAGGCAGCCGGCCAGCTCTCGAACGCACAGACGCTCGTCAAGTCGCTTTCGGATGCGAGCATCTCGCATCAGGCGGAAGGGCTTGCGCCGGGCCACGACTCTCTCCGCGAATTTTCCGACGCAACGCAGTCGAACGTAGCCGGCTCTGCAGCAGGCGGACGCACGGCCGGCGGCGGGATGGGGAACGCAAACAGCTTCAAGACACCGATCATGTTGATGGCCAGCCCGGCCGGCATCGGAATGTCAACGCGGCAATCGACGCAGATCGCTGCCGATCAGCATGTGAACGTGGTAAGCGGTGAGAATGTGCATCTGGCAGCCGGTCAATCGCTGGTGGCCAGTGTGAGAGAAAAAATCAGCCTGTTCGCAAAAAGCGCAGGAATGAAGCTGTTCGCCGCCAAGGGGAAGGTCGAGATTCAGGCGCAATCCGACAACCTGGAATTGATCGCCGATCAGGTACTCAAACTGATCAGTGCAAAGAAGAGCATCGAGATAACGGCGGCCGAGGAAATCCTGCTGCAGGCGAAGGGAAGTTACATCCGGATCAACGGAGCGGGTATCGAACAGGGCACGCCGGCGAACTGGATCGCTCATGCCGCCAGCCATGCACTGCCAGGGCCGAAGTCGTTGCCGGCCTTCATCCCGGGCATGGACATGCCGAAGGCGTTCAGCAACCGGCTTGACGTCTATGACATCTACTGGCCGCGGTCATTCGAAGAAGTTGAGTATACGGCTCGACGCGCTAGTGGAGAAATCCTTACCCAAGGCATGCTGGATCAGGAGGGGCGGACGGCGCGCCTTTCGACGGATCAGGCGGAGACGATCCAGGTTCTTGTCGGCACACAGGGTTCGTGGCTGGTTGAGACCGAGGGCGACGCCAACCATCACGACAGTTCCGGCGACGTATTGCCGGAGGATCCGTATCACTACGTCCATCACAGTGCCTGACCGACATACAGCCTGCTGAAGAGATTTCCAATGACGCAATCGAACAATAGCAACGACGCGCTTTCCGCAGTCACCGTCTACTTCAAGGACCACTTCGGTCAGCCGATCCAGAATCTCAAGGTCGAGATAAAGGGCCTGGAGAGCAAGGCCGAGCATATTTACCATAGTGCATCGACAAATGCCCAGGGCGCTGTCGAGTTTTCCGCGCGCCTGGGAGATGCGCTTTCTGTCCATGTGAAACGCTGGACCAGTGACGGCATGAAGGAAATTGCGCGGCTCAACGCCACCCTGTCGCAGATCAAATTCCACCTGACCAGTCCGAAAACGCTACATGACTTGCCGACCAAAACCGACGATGGTGCAAGCGGCAACTATTGGCGCGGGACATACAAAGTGAAAGCACACGACAACCTGACTGTGATTGCCCACAAATATCACACAAGTGTCGATCTCCTGAAACATGTCAACAACCTGAAGTCCGACTTGATCAAGGTTGGGCAGATACTCAAGGTACCGCCGGTCCAGTCGAGAAAGTCCGACGCCCCCGCACCCAAAAAGCCTGATCCGAAAGGAACGCCGCCGAAGAGCGATCCTGACAACAACCACAAAGGTGCACCGACGACGACGCCCCGCAAGGGCGCCGCGCCCATCATCTTTCCGGTCAAGGTGCGGCCGCTGAATGACGAGGGTGCCATTTATGGAACGCCGAACTGCAATTACATCTGGAACAAACCGCTGGGCTCTCCCGGTCATCAGACGCCTCGCTTCGGTGCGATTCGGGATACCGGTGGCCGGAAGCACGCGGCACGAGACCTGTATCTCGAGAAACATACCGAGGTTGTCGCGATTGCCGCAGGTGTCGTCATCAAATGCGAGCTGTTTTATAGCAAGACAAATCAGATCAGCGTTCACCATACAACGACGGATGGACGTCAGTTCATTGCACTTTATGGCGAAGTCGCCCCCGAGACGATTCAAGTAAAGGTCGGGAGCATCGTGAACCAAGGGGACGTTCTGGCCAAAAGCGGTGTATTGCTTCATGCAAACAATACGCCTCTTCACATTGTCGGGAATCAGAATGTTTCCATGCTTCACTTCGAAATGTATTCCGGCCAGGGTGGATTTGATCCGCATTCGACAATAAATTCATCGACATTACCCGGGCCTTTTCATCGGCGCTCAGATCTGATCGACTCACTGGCAATTCTCGAAGAGGGATATCACGCCACGTTTCTGGATGCGCCACCTCTCAAGCCGGTTGGCGATCGAATCCCAATTGCGCAGCTCAAGACATCAGATCGTGGCAAGGAATTTATAAAATGTTGGGAATCGGTTAAATATGATTCAACCAAGCAGAACACTTATTACTACAACGATAAGAACGGCTTTTGCACGGTGGGCTGGGGGAGCCTGATTGACAGAAAGAGCTGTGCCAGCCTGGGATTTACGGCGGACGTGAGCAAGATCTCCGTCGAAGAAGCACAGGCCCTGTTTCAGAAGGATATCCTCACGCACGAAGGATATGTGACCAGCGCTATCAAGGTTCCCTTGTATCAACACGAATTTGACGCACTGGTTTCACTGGCATTCAACGTCGGCCACATAGGGACCGTCGCCCCGAAGCTTTGCCAGAAAGTCAATAGTTGCGACTACGCGGGTGCCCCGGTAGAGTTTCTGGACATGGACATTCCAAAGCGTAGGAAGCGCGAACATGACATGTTCTGCAATGGCACCTATGACGCAAGTCATTGAGCAACGAGAGGATTTTTGATGACAAACAAGACAATCAAGTTGATGCTGACGCTACTGTTGGCACTTAATTTCTGCACATCGGCTTTCGCCGAAGATTCTTATCGCCTGGTTGGTGCAGCCAGGGTATACAGCATCGGATCATCTCAACCGAATCTGGAATTACCGGCAAATCCTGCATACTCCTCCGTCCTGACGCTCAAGAATGGTTCGTTTTACCTGAACTACGATGGATCGACTCCGAACGAATGTGGCGTACCGGTAAAGAAGAAGATGCCATTCTCGTTCGATTCAGCCCCCCTTGGCACTCCTCAGAAGCTGAATAGATTTCTCGAGGACAAATTCCACACCAACGCAAACGACTGGACTCAAATATATCTGCTTGACGATGCCACTTCATCAAGCTGCACTGTCCTGCGATTCTCGAAGATATATGCATCGAACGACGAACTTGCATTGCTTGACGGATCGTTCCTGTATCTGTTCAAGATCGAACGCAGTCACTTTCGAGACGTGAGCAAAGGGTTTGATTGCGCGTTGGCCAAAACTACCGTGGAGCACCTGATTTGTGGTGACCCAAATCTTAAGAAGATGGATGCCGACGTGAGCTATGGTTTTGTCCTGATGCAAAGAAAGTATTCGAAGGAAATTTCCTATCAGGACCCCGTCAAATTGGATCAAATCAAGTGGATCTCAACGGTCAGAAACAAATGTTCGACGACCGATTGCCTGCAAAGAGTTTATTCTTCGAGAATAGAATACATCAAGGGGAAAGTGACAGATAGCTACCCATCGTATCCGAATCCCGAGAATGACTAAGTCACGGTAATTTTTGCGAAGGGCATCGAGATGGCATTGCAAATTATCGTGGTCGGCGATACAACTTCACATGGCGGCCGTGTCATTACAGGCTCGGACACCCACACGATCAACGGCAAGGCAATTGCCCGTTTGCACGACCTGGTGGATTGCCCGGAAAAATACCCAGACGGGCGACCCCACGGCGTCAACAAGATCGTTGATGCTCATCCGACATTGACGATCGGCGGCGAACGTGTCGCACTTCACGGCCATCGTACGGAATGCGGTTGTGCACTACTCGGTAGCACCACCATATGCGTCGGTGACTAGTACGTCGAGATCTCCGAGGCGCTCCCGTGCCACGTCGCCGCTGTTGAGCGGCGGCGATGTGGCCTCGTTATCCATACACGACCTATTATTTGGCATTCTGCGAGGCATGACATTCCTGCCGCGTGGTAACCAGCCGATTGCCCACCAAAACTCCCGTCGACACGAAGTCTCGATCGAGGTGAACGGTTGGCAGATTCCCTTGAATCGCGGGACAACCACCATCTGCGGTGTACTCCATCGCAAACAATGCCTGGTTGAGAATTGCTTCCGTAGCTTGTGCTTTTGCGATTGACTCGGGGGCAGAAATGATCGCCGCGGCGACAACCATTAATGCTATCGGCGTGAACAGCTCGACGACGTCGCGCAAATAGCGTCCTTGCATAATGGCTGGATCGCCGCTGCGGCCGAGGCGCACCCTTCGCCACCAAAAGAATATCCTGTTCGCCCTGTCCTGCGGGATGTGCGCAAACCAACCTCGCATGGAACGCAGAAAGAGTGACGGCAGATTGATCAATAAAAGTACGAGCCCACACACAGCAAGAAAAATGGCGGCGCAACGTACAAAATTCAGAATGACGTACCACGACGACAAAAGTCCAAGAAAACTCGGGAAATATTTGGCATCCGCGTGCGTCAGGAGTCGCGTCATACGTATCGCCTGTGCGGCACCCACCGCCACACATACCGCCGTCGAGACCGCATAGAGCGCCTTTCCAAGAACCTTTCCCCAAGACCACTTCGCGATCCTAGCGACGATCAAATGTGCATGTCGAAGCGCGCCGATCGATATCGCCAAGCCGATGAAGAACAATTCGGATGCGGAGTGCCTCGGTGGGGTCAATTGCAGTGCGACCAGGATCACGCGGATGATCATGTACATCATGACAGCGCCGTAGATGACCGGAACGTCAGGGGGAAGCTGGCGCAGCGGCCGTAGCGCTTTCATGATGCGCATCGTTCGTCTCACCATCATCCGGCGAAATGCTGGCAGGAATCGCCGCCATTCCGAATACAACCCCCACAAGACGAAGCCGAACAGAGCTGCACCAGTGAGCCTGGCTCCCCAGCCGTAAGCGACGATTTTCATCGCAATCATCAATCCGGCAAAGCTGACCGCAAGCCGAACCCCTGGACGCCGCAATGCCTCAAGGGCCACATCAAGACAATACTTCATAAGTCCTCCTGCTATTGATGTTCGTGTATCCGTCGCGTCTATAGGTGACCCTGTTCGTCGAGGTCAGCTCAATGCGCTCCCCCCGCATCCACACTCCCCTGCGCCCGCACCGGACGCGCCAGCCACACCACCCCGATCAGCAGCAGAAACAGCACCGCAGATCCCCAGAACAGCTCATTGGCCGCCAGCATGTACGCCTGCGTATTGATCTGTTGTTCCAGGAACTGATACGACTGCGCCAGCGAATAGCCGAGGTGCGCGAGATTGTCGAGCGCCGCGCGCGTCATCGTTGAATCGGACGTGACCATTTCGGCAAGCCGCACGTGGTGCACATCCGCACGCGACTCCCACAGAGTCCCGACCGCCGACGCGCCGAACGCCCCCGCCGTGATCCGCACGAAGTTGTACAACCCGGATGCAGCAGGCAACCGCGACTGCGGCAGCCCCGACAGCGCGAGCGCCGTCAGCGGAACGAAGAACGTCGCCATCGCCGCGCCCTGCACGAACTGCGGCGCCATGATCGTCCACATGTCGGCCTGCATGTTGAAGCGCGAGCGCATCAGGCAGACCACCGCGAACACGAAGAACGAGAGGCTGGCCAGCCAGCGCACGTCGACCCGCCCCACGTTCTTGCCGACCATCGGCGACAGCAGCAGCGCGAGCAGCCCGACCGGGGCGCTGACGACGCCCGCCCACGTGGCCGTGTAGCCGGCGAACTGCTGCAGCCACAACGGCAGCAGGACGAGGTTCGCGAAGAACACGCCGTAGCCGAGCGAAATCGCCGTCGTGCCGATCGCGAAATTGCGACTCGCGAACAGCGACAGGTCGACGACCGGATGCGACTGCGTCGTCTCCCAGATCACGAACAGCACGAACGCGACGAAGGCGATCACGGCCAGCGCGACGATGAGCTCCGAGCTGAACCAGTCGAGCTCGCGCCCCTTGTCGAGCATCACCTGAAGGCAGCCGACCCAGATCACGAGCAGCCCGAGCCCCATGCGATCGATCGGCTTCTTCACGCGCGGCGATTCGCGGTCGCGCAGCAGCACCCAGGTCAGCCACGCGGCGAACATCCCGGTCGGGATGTTGATGTAGAAGATCCACGGCCACGAGATGTTGTCGGAAATCCAGCCGCCGAGGATCGGACCCAGCACCGGCGCGATCATCGTCGTCATCGCCCACATCGACAGCGCGGTACCCGACTTCTGCTTCGGATAGCTCTGCAGCAGCAGCGCCTGCGACAGCGGAATCATCGGGCCCGCTGCCGCGCCCTGCAGGATCCGGAACAGGATCAGCGTGCCGAGGTTCGTGGCGAGCCCGCAGAGCAGCGACGCGACGACGAACAGCAACACCGCCGCGACGAACAGGCGCACCTGCCCGTAGCGCTGCGTGAGCCAGCCCGTCAGCGGCACGGCGATCGCGTTCGCGACCGCGAACGACGTGATGACCCACGTCCCCTGGCTCGCGCTCACGCCGATATCGCCGGCGATCGACGGAATCGACACGTTCGCGATCGTGATGTCGAGCACGTTCATGAACGTCGCAAGCGCGAGCGCAATCGACGCGAGCACCAGTTTCGCACCGGCAAGCGGCGGCAGCGGCGCCGCATTCGGGGTTGTCATGACGGTCTCCCAGTGTTCAGTTACGCGTGTCGGCGGCCACGAGACGCTCCACCGCCGTATCGACGGCCTGCGCCTGTGCGTCATAGACCGCGGTCTGCACGACCGGCCGATCCGGCTCGGTCGTGGCCAGTTGCACGCCGCTGCGGTCCTTGATGTCCACGTCGGCCACCACCGACAACCCGACCCGCAGCGGATGCGCGCGCACCTCCGCCGGATCGAGCGTGACGCGCACCGGCAGCCGCTGCACGACCTTGATCCAGTTGCCGGTTGCGTTCTGCGGCGGCAGCAGCGAGAACGCGCTGCCCGTGCCCGCGCCGAGCCCCGCCACCTTGCCGTGGTACACGACGCCCTTGCCGAAGAGGTCGGTCGTCAGCGTCACGGACTGGCCGATGCGCATGTGGCGCAACTGGCTTTCCTTGAAGTTCGCGTCGACCCAGAGCTGGTCGAGCGGCACCACCGACAGCAGCGACGTGCCGACCGCCACCCGCTGCCCGACCTGCACGCTGCGGCGTGCGACGAAACCACTCTCCGGCGCGACGACCGACGTGCGCTCGAGCGCAAGCTGCGCCTCCTTCACGCGCGCGACGGCCTGCGCGACTTCCGGGTGCTCGTCGAGCGGGCTCGCACCGGCCAGCGTGCGGCTGCTCGACCATTGCTCGCGCGCCGCATCGAGCGATGCGCTCGCGAGATTCACGCTGTCCTGCGCGTGACGGATTTCCTCGTCCGATACCGCGCCGCTGCCGGCCAGCGCACGGCGGTGCGCGAGGTCGGCGCGGGCCTTCGCGAGGTCCGCCTCGCGGCCGGCGACGTTGGCGGCCTGCGCCGACTGGCTTTGGTACAACGTCCGAGTGCGGCGGATCACCTGCGCGAGCTGCGCGGTCGCCTGCTCGACCGCGAGGCGCGCGTCGGTCTGGTCAAGCTGCACCATCACCGAGCCGGCCTTGACGAAATTCGTGTCGTCCGCGCGGATCGACACCACGGTGCCCGGCGTCTGCGGCGCCAGCTGGATCACGTTGCCGCCGACATACGCGTCGTCGGTGCTTTCGACGAAACGCGCAACTGTCAGCCAGTACGCGCCGTAGCCGAGCGCTGCGACGGCGAGTGCCGCCGAAAAGGCCAGCACCATGCGCTTGCGGCGCGGTTGTTGTTCGTCTGCGACCGGTGCCACTTCAACTCTGGTTTGCGTGCTCATTTGAGTACTCCGTTTTTTCTGGATGCGGATGAAGGCGCGAGGTTCAGGAAGCGCTGTTCGTCGGGGCGGACAGATCGATGCCGCCGCCAAGTGCGCGGTAGAGCTGGATCGCCGTCTGCAGGCGGCGTGCGTCGAGATCGACGTCCGCGCGCTGCTGCGCGAGCAGCCGATCCTCGACGGTCAGCACCACGAGACGATTGGTCAGCCCCTCGCGATGCCGCGCGCTCGCGACCTTGACGGTGTCTTGAAGCTCGCGCAGCGCGAGCGCATGCTCGGCCTGCCGGGCATCCAGCGAGCGCCAGGTCGAGACCTGGTCGGCGACGTCGCGGAACGCGTCCAGCACGAGCTTGTTGTACAGCGCGACTTCCGCGTCGTAGTCGGCGTTGCTGATCGCAAGACCGGCGCGCAGCCGGCCCGCATCGAAGATCGGCAAATGCACCGCGACGCCAAAGCCGAAGATCTTGCTGCCCGCCTGGAACAGGTTGCTCGCGTCGAGTGCGTCAAGGCCGCCTGACGCGACGAGATCGATGTTCGGATAGAACTCCGCATGTGCCGCATCGACATCGCGGCTCGCGGCTTCGACACGCATGCGCTGCGCGGCAATTTCCGGCCGGTGCGCAACCAGGTCGGCGTCGAGCCGCGGCGGCAGGGCCAACGCGCTGTCGAGCCGCAGCGTCGGCACCGCGATCCGCTCGCTCGCGGCCGGATCTTCGCCGGCCAGCACCGCGAGCTGATGGCGCAGCAGCGTGGCCTGGTTGCGCAGCGCCTCGACGTCGGCACGCGCCATCGGCACCGCGGCCGACGCCTCCTTCTGCGCGACGGTCGTGTCGAGCCCCTCGCCGATGCGCGCGCGCAGCAGCGCCACCTCGCGCTCCCGCAACGCGACATTGCGCTGCGCCAGCACGAGCTGCTGCTCGGTGCGGGCGAGGTCGACGTAGCTCTGGCACACCGCACTCGCGAGCGTGAGCTCGATCGCACGCGCTTCGAGGTGCTCGGCCGCGACGCGCGACAACTGCGCCTTCACCCGATTCCGGTTGAGCCCCCAGAAATCGAACTCGTAGCGGAAGTTCAGCGCAAGGTCCGCGGACGTGTGCACGCTGCCCGCAAGCGGCGCCGGGTACAGCCCGTTGTTGCTGAAGCGCTGCCGTTCGACTGCGCCGTCCGCACCCAGATACGCGCCGCCGACCGCACGTTGCGCGGACAGCATCGCGCTCGCCCGGCCGATGCGTGCGCGCGCCTGTTCGAGCGTCGGCGAACCGGCATACGCACGTGCGATCAGGTCGTCGAGCTGCGGGTCGCGGAAGCTGCGCCACCAGTTCGGCGCGGGCCAGTCAGCGGCGTTGGCATTCCCCTTGGCATTGGCGGCCGCGGCAGCATCGGCCGCGTGCCCCAGCTTGAGCGCGGCGGGATCCAGCATGCGGCCGTGCGACGTCAGTCCGCCGTCGCTGGCACATCCCGCCAATTGCAGGCTGGCGATCAGGGCGAGAATCAAGCAAGACCGTTTCATGGTCATCTCCTTATGGCTGCCATGTCGTCGACTGACATGGCAGCAATCGGCGCAAAAAAAATCACGGATTGAGGTTGGCGATCAGCCGGCCGAGCAGGCGCTTGAGCAGCGCGAACTCCGTGACCGAGAAGTCGGACAACGCGTCGTTGAGCGCGTTTACCGCCGCGGACACCAGCGGCCGCTGCATCACGCGACTCGACTCGGTCGGCGTGACGAGCACGAGCCGCCGGTCCTCGTGGCTGCGCTCGCGGCGCACGAAGCCCTTTTCCTCGAGGCGGTCGAGCATGCGCGTCATCGCACCGGTGTCGCAGCCGAGCTCGCGACACAGGGCCGACGAGCTGCGCACGTCGCCGACGAGCACGCGGATCAGCACCTTCCACTGCGCGGACGTGATGTCGAACGGCTCCATCCGCTGGTCGATATGGCGCAGCAGCAGGCCATGTGCGACGACGATCAGGTGTCCGAGGCTGTCTTCGACGCGATAGTTGTCGGTGCTATACGGCCGGAAGCTGCACGGCACGGAAACGGTGGTGTTCATGGCGGCCTCCTCAGGCTGCGTTCGCCGAATCGGCGAACGGCAGGCCCTGCACGTAGAGCAACGCGGACATCGCGATCAGGATCAGCGTCATGTGCACCGATTGCACGGCACCCTGCTTGATCCAGTAGCCGAACCACAGGCCACCGCACGCGAACCAGATCCACAGCACCAGGAAGCCGGACAGCGCGACGATTGCACGTCCGCGTGCGCGGACGAACCGCTGCGTGTCGGCGCGCCAGGTCGCGAAGGCAAACAGCACGGCCGCGCTCCACAGGGCACCGGCAACCGTCAGTTGCGCGGCGATCACCGCGTCGAGCAGCACGGTGACGCACGTCAGCGGCCATGCCCGCCATACGAGGCCGGCGCCGAGCTGCGGATCGGCCCGCAGCAGGTCCATCGACAGCATGTGTCCGAGCAGCACCCGGTTGGTGCCGGAATCGGTGATGTTGTTGAATACCGCGATCGTAAGCCAGGTCGCGAGTCCGGCCAGCAGCAGCGTGCGGCTGAGTGCAGCAATGCGAATCGACATGATCGAACTCCTCAGAAGGTGCATGCGGGATTCACGACCGGCCAGCCGCGCGCCTGCGCGATCTCGACGAGCGCCGGGTCGCGCTCGACGACGGTCGGCAGGCCGACCGCTTCGAGCAGCGGCAAATCGGACAGGTGATCGCCGTAGCCGTAGCAGCGCATCGCGTTCGCGCGGTGCCGTGCCAGAAACGCGTCGACCGCCGCGCGCTTGCCGTCGCCGATCGTTTGCGGCGCCAGCAGCTCGCCGGTGAAGCGGCCGCGCGACACCTCGAGCCGGTTGGCTAGCACGTGGCGGACCTCGAGCGCATCGGCGAGCGGCTGCAGGATTTCGATCGACGAGCCCGACACGAACACGGGCTCGACACCGTCCGCACGATGTCGTTGCAATGCGTCGAGCACTGGCGTGATGTACAGCGACGGCTGCGCCGATACCTCGGCGAACCATCGCCGCGCGCATTCGGCGAACGCGGCCTGCGAGTGCCCGCGGAACGCGCGGTAGAACGCCCGGTTCACCTGGGCCCGGTCACGGCCGCTCGCGAGCAGCCGGCGATGCGCGACGCGATCGGCGACACGGCCGCCGAGCGCGCCGAACCGCTGGCGGAAATAGAACGCCCGAAAACTGAACATGCTTTTCAGGTTGATGAGCGTTTCATCGACGTCGAAGAAGGCAAAACGAATATTGTCCATGGCTGGTTCCGTTGGCCGGATCGCGATGCCGCGACCCGGCTGGTCTCGGAGAAAGGCGCTCAGGCCATCGCGGCCACGGGCTGCGACGCCTCCAGCGGAGCCGGCAGTGCGACGACCCGCCCCAGCGACGCGAAATGCGCGACGGTGTCGTCGAGGCACTGCGCGAGCGCCGCATCCGCGAGCTGCGTCTCGCGCGGCGCGAGTTGCGCACCGTCGAACACGCCGAACTTGACCGCCATGCCCGCAACTTCGCGGCCGTTCTGCCACACCGCCATGTCGGCCGTGATCTGCACGCGGTTCGCGCGCGGCTGGCGGCGCTCGAGCAGCTGGTAGCGAATCGTCGCCGGCAGCGGGAACGCGAATTCGAGGAAGCGCATATTCATTTCGTTGATCACGAAGTAGCGCTTCGGCGGCGCATCGGCGGACAGGCAATGCGCCTCCGTCGTCGCGATGAACATCTGCCTGCAGGCCTCGGTCAGCACCATGCCCTGCACGTGCATGCCGGTGAGGTGGTCGAGCATCAGTTCATTGCGCGCATTGATCAGCAGGTCCGCTTCGAAGCGGTCGTCGGCGAGGCGACGCGGCCGCGAGATCAGCACGTTCTCGCTGCGGTGCTTGTGCGACAGCGAGTAGTCGGCGCGACCCTGGTTGTGCCACGTGCGCCAGCATTCGAATTCGGGAAGCAGGCCCAGGCTCATGCCCAGGCAGTACGCGTGATCGATCTCCATCTCGCCGAGACCTTGTCCGGCCACGAGCGTGGCGCCGCGCAGCGCGTCGAGGCGACCATGGCGCAGATGCTCGAGCAGCACGCTGTACGGCATCACGCCCGGCTTGCTGGCGAAGTGGCGGAACTCGTCGGCGACAATCAGATGCAGTTGCATGTTTGTTTTCTCTCAGGTTCGTATTGGGGGCACGTCTCTCGTTATCGATGCATCAGGCGGCGCGGCGGGTGGCAAGCCACTCGTCGTGCAGCCATTTCTCCGTCTGCCGTCGCGCGCGCGGCGTATCCCAGACGACATCGCGCTCGAACGTAATGACCTGTCCGCCTGCGCCGACGATCACCCAGAAGTAGCGGCCGTCGGTACGGTTGCGGCACTTCACTTTCATGCCGGTGAGCGTGCAGGCACGCTTGCCGCCGTGCGCGTTGCCGATCACGAACGACTCGTCGTGAGGCTGGATCCATTGCAACGACAGGCCGGGGAGCAGGTCGGGGGCGTGCTGCCCGAGATACTCGAGCGCGATCCGGTACGCGTCGTCCTCGTCCGGCAGCTCGCCTGCCACCAGCGTCTGGTTGAACCAGGTGGTGCCGAGCAGGCGCCCTTGCTCGGTCACGACGAGGCTGTAGTGCTCGCCGCCGATGCCGACGTTCAGGCCGTCGTTGCGCTCGTAACGGACGCGCCACGCGGCGACGCCGTCGACGCGCACCATCTGCGCATCCGCGAAGCGGGTATAGGAGGCGGGCGGATCGAGCCGATCGCAGACATCGGCAGGCAGGGCGTGATACAGCATGCTTTGCATGATCGTTCTCCGAAGTAAATCGATTAGGTCAGTGGTTGCTGGATACGACTACCGGTGCCGGCCGGCTCGAGGGCAGGCTCAGCGAGATGGCACACGCCATCAGGACTGCAAGACAGACAAAGAAAGCGGGGGCGCTCAGAGGCGACGCGACACTCGCGAGCCAGGGGCCGAAGCTCGCGCCGCTGAACAGCACGAAGCTGTAGACAGCCACCGCCTGGCCGCGCCACTCGGCCGCGGCGAGCAGATTGGTGCGGGCGATCAGGCTCGGCACGCCGATGCCGATCCCGGCGACGAAGATCACGCTGGCGATCAACGCGGACACCACGCCGTGGGCCAGTGCGGAGCACAACAGGCCGGCCAGTGCGACGACGAGACCAAGCGTTACCATCCGCTGGGCGCCGAGGCGCGGCATCAGGACCGGCACCGCGAGCGGCATCAGGAAACCGGGCATTGCGATGGCACGCGTCGTCAGCGGATCGAGGCCGGCCTCGCGCAGTTGCACGCCCAGGTAGCGATCGAGGCCGATGTAGAACGCGACGAAGCACATCAGCAGCAGCAGCGCGGGGCCGTACACGCTGCGCAGTTCGCGATGGCGCAGCACGGTGACGAAGTTGCCGGCGATCGACGGGCCGCCACGCGTCGCGGCCCGGGTCTCGGCTGGCTGGCGGGCCAGCAGCACGGCGGCCGCCAGGTACAGCGGGCACGGCAGTGCGAACGCCCAGCCCAGCCCGTATGCACGGCCGACCAGTCCACCATAGATCTGGCCGATCAGGCCGGCGAGCAGGAAGGCGGTGCTCAGCGATGCGAGTCCCCACAAACGGGCGCGGGCCGGCAACGCTTCCGCGAGATAGGCCAGCGCGGCCGGCGGAAACGAAGCGGTGGCCAGCCCCTGCAGCGCACGGCCCGCGATCAGCTCGCCCGGGGTGCTCGCGCCGCCGAGCAGCAGCGTGATGACCGCCAGCAACAGCAGCCCCGCGACCATCACTGGCTTGCGGCCGATCCGGTCCGACAGCGGCCCGAAGACGAGAAAGCCGCATGCATAAGCGAAGCTGAACGCGCCCATCGCGGCGCCGGCGCCGGCGGCACCCAGCCCGAAGCGCTGGCCGATCAGCCCGAGTAGCGGCAATGGCAGGTAAAGCTGCGAAACCACGGCCAGGCCGCTGACCGAGAGCAACGCAATGACGGCATACGGATGTTTCATCACGGGGTCCTTTTCCTTGCGAACAGCGGCTTCGTTACCGGGGTCACTTATTCAGAGCCAATTTAATAGCACATTACTATGTAGCATGCTATTTATATCCACCAAGAAAAAGCCGGCATGCCGGCTTGCATATGTTCGCGCGCCCAGATGGACACGCAAGGTTCCTACGTCAACTCAACCTTCATGTGCCGCGCGGCCTGACACTTCTGTCATGCCCGTGGTGCGGGGCTTTTCGGGATCCGGCCAGCGTTGCGGCCTGCTCCGTTCGACCCGGCTCCCACCCGACACACCGTGCTGCATTGACCCTATCTTAGGAAGGTTCCGAATATATAGCAAGCTAAATATTCACTTGAGAAACACACCTTTCCTGGCGGTGTCCATGCCGTCAAGCGCACGGTTCAATTTCAGCATCAGTGCGCCCAGCTGCACGCGCTCGTCTTCGCCGAAATGGCTCATCAGTTCGGCAACCCAGCGATAGTGATCCGGGAGCGCATCCCCCAGCAGTTGGTCGCCGCCGGGCAACAAGCGGATCACCCATGCGCGGCGGTCGTCGGCGTCGGCGACGCGCTGGCACAAACCCGCCTGTTCGAGCCGGTCGACGATCCCGGTCATCGTGGGCGACGACACGCCGGTGCCTTCGGCCAGCCGACCGACACCCAGGCCATCCGGGTGGCGCTTGAGCAGCAGCAGCACGAAGAACTTCGTCTGCGACAGCCCGTGCCGGGACAGGTTCGCCTCGAACGCCGCCATCATGTCGCTACAGGTTCGTGCCATGTACAGCCACGACTGCAAACCCGCGACGTCCGGATTCTTGTACTTCAGTGCGAACTCGGACAGCGTGTCCGAATTCGGCATGTCTTTCAGATCAAACATGATGTCTCCTCCACGGAGCTTCGTAACTTGCTAAAGAGTAGTATGCTAACTAAATCCTGTCAATGAACCGGTTCCGCGCGAGGGCAGCTACCGCCCCGGCGCGGGCAGACGTGACAGCCCTCCCCGGGCCCATGCCCGTTGGCAACCAGGAATGCCGATGACACCGATCGAAACCGTCCAGACGTTTCTCGACCACCTGTTCTCCGGACGCCGGGCGGATGCCCTCGCGTTGGTCGACGAAGATTGCCGCCTGATCGCCAGCCGGCCGCAGCGCGATGACGCGACGGCGCTCTATGGTGTGTTTGTCGGCCCAGCCGGCGCGGCGGAACTGTTTCATCGCTTCGACGAACTTCTGGAGCCCGGGCAATTCGACGTCGATGCCCGCTTCTCCGACGGCGAGCATGTGGCGATGTATGGCGCACTGCGTCACCGCGGCCGGGCCACCGGGCAAGCATTCGCCAGCGACTGGGCCCTGATTTGCCGCGTACGGGAAGGCAAGCTGGTGCTGTACCACTTCTATGAGGACACTGCGGCGCTCGAGGCGGCGATTCACGGCGGTCGATAGCGTCCCAACCGCAGCGACCCGCTGGGTTCTCGGAAAGAGGCCTGCGCCGGATTTTTCAGTCGACAGCCAAGACTTTCTCGGTGCCGGCCCCACGCCGCACCGCGTTGCTGGCGATCGGCAGAGGTTAACGGCAATCTGGCCAATATGTGGCTCATGTCATCGCAGGCATGGCACTTAAGACGAACGCAGTTGGAGGAGGCTCGGTCGAGTTACGTCCTGCGTAGCTTAAGCGTTAGCCGTTCACGCTCCCCCGCTCCTGGCTCTGCCGATAAGCGTTCGAAGTGAAGTGGCGATTGGGTACCCTCAGTGCGGCAACAACGACACGATGATGTCGATCCAATATTGCGTCAAAATCACACACTGCCAAATATTGCCCACAACATTCTCGAAGAGCGAGTCAAATCTCATCCCCAACGCGTAGGATGCCGTCTTTTATTCAAAGACAACATATTGAGACCACGGACATCTTTTCTGAGGGACAACACAAGTGTGGGCTCTCAAAAAAGGTGTCTTTGGCACCCTAAAAAAATCAAGGACTTGGACATCTTTTCTGAGAGTTCCGCATGCTTCGCGTCTCAGAAAAGTTGTCCTTGGCCGCGATAATTCTCAAAATAGTCGTCCTTGGAAATGTCACGGCCCTGCCTAGATCCCTCGACGGAACTTGGCAACAAGCGGCGCCACAGACGGGCGTTTCAACGACCAGCACCGTCGACACTGCTTGTGCCATAAATGTGCAAATAGTGTGCGCCGAGTAATCCGCCACGAATCCTGATCTGGCCCGCGATTCGCCGCCGTCCCTCGATTTCGACCGGTTCATGAGATGTTCTCCATCTCTCACGGCGGGGTAGAAGCAGCCGCAGTCACATCTGGCTTGGCAACCTTAGCCGGGTCCACCATTCACTCTCATGCCGAGGACTTCCTGAGTCGTGGAGATGCCGCAGAAACCGTGGCTGGTGTAGCTGAAGCCTTTCTTCATCACATGCGTCAGCTGTATGAGCGCGACATGGAAGCGTACTCACTGCCTCTGGGGTATCAACCCGAGCTCGAGTTTCTCGTCGGCGGATATGACGCAACGTCCGCGTTGGTTCTGTCGCGGGTTCTGTCGCGATAAGGACGAAGGTCGACAGACGTCCCTGGGATCCCCCAGGATTCCTTAGAAATACAACGAATAGAATTGCTCTACAGCTGTCTGATTCTTGCGAATCGACTTCATTTGCCCTTTTCGGATCATATGTATTACTTCGATGCCGCCGAGCACTATCCTCGCACCTCGAAAATTCTTGAAGCCCATCATCGGGCGAGTTCGCCATTTGATCGCTCGGTGGTCCTGCTCGACGATGTTGTTCAGGTACTTACTTTGACGAACCTTGATCGGCTCCTCGCGTTCGGCGTTGATGTCTTTCAAGGCGGCCAGATTCGCGCCGCTCTTGTCGATCGTCACAGTCTCGGGTGCGCCGCTCTGATCGATCGCCTTCTCGAAGTAGCGGCGGGCCGCAGCCTTGTCCCGCTTGGCTCGCAGCAGGAAGTCAATGGTGTCGCCCGCCTTGTCGACGGCACGGTACAGGTACTTCCACTCCTTGCCGATCTTCACATAGGTCTCGTCTATCCGCCAACTTCCGCCGACCGGCCGCTTGCGGCACTGAAACGCCTTCTCCAGCCGCGGCAACATTTTCAGCGCCCAGCGATGCACCGTCGAGTGGTCGACCAACAGCCCGCGCTCCGCCATCATCTCTTCAAGATGCCGAAGGCTCAGCGGGTAAGCGACGTATCAGCGCACGCACAACAACATCACATCGAAAGGATAATGTAGGCGCTTGAACACTTTTGCTAGGCCGGTATTCAGCTTGGGGTTCATCTCTCGACTCCCTCGCTCTCGTCTCGTCACTCTACCAGACGGTCTTATTGCGACAGAACCAGATTCGACGCTACGCGACGAACCGGATCGCGCTGTTCTCGATGGCAGCCTGGTTGCCGTATTACCAAGTGATGTTGCGGTGTTCATGTCCGATCGGCAGACCCGAACAGATCGGCAGGCCGAAGCCGCCCAGCACGTCGACAAGCATCTGCTCGAGCGTGAAATCCGCGCCGTCCGGGATCGGGCAGCGCGTGAACTGCCCGAGCACGAACGCGCGGGCCCCGTCGAACGCGCCGCTCAGACGCAGTTGCGCCAGGCTGCGGTCGAGCCGGTAGCCGAATTCCGTCACGTCCTCCAGCAGTTCGATCGCGTCGCGTGGGCAAAGCGTATCGTCCCAGTTACCCTTAATCAGCCGCGCACACAATTGAGCCGCCGCATACTTGACCTGAGGCGGAATTTTGTGACCAATCAGGCAGTGAGTCTCACGTCGATATTATTGGAATCCAGCCAGGCTCGACGGACCGTGTCGGGAGGTTGATAGCGATGTGCGCTATGGGGCGGTGTTCGTTGTAGAACTGCCGCCAGCGTTCGATGAGCACCTTGGCCTCGGCCCGGCTGCGGAACCATTCGCGGTTAAGCAATTCGTCACGCAGCTTGCCGTTGAAGCTTTCGACGAATCCGTTTTGCCACGGACTGCCGGACGCGATGAAGGCCGGACCGATTGCAGCGTCTCGCAGCCAGCGCGTGACCTTGGCAGCGGCAAATTCAGCGCCGTTGTCAGACCGAACGAACGTGGGCTTGCCGCACAGCCGCATCAGCCGCGACAGCGTCAAGATCACATCCTGCGACCGCAAGCTGGCGCCGACTTCGATCGCCAGGCACTCGCGGGTGAATTCATCGATCACGCAAAGCATCTTCAACGCCCGCCCGTCCACCAACTGGTCGTGCACAAAGTCGTAGCTCCATACCGAATTGGGTTGTGTCGCACCGGGCAGACGAATGTCGCTACCACAACGACGACGGCGAGGCCGCCGCCGCGGAATGTTGAGCTGCAAGGCCCGCCACATTCGCCGCACGCGCGATTCGCTCAGCGCCAGCCAAGCCGACATACGTCGGTAGCCGAAGCGCGGCACTTCCTGAGCGGCAGCAATCAGTCGCTCGCCCAGGCTCCGATCCTTCTCCGGATGCTTGAGCGTATAGGTTGCCACCCGGCGACTCAGCCCCAGATAGCAACATGCCTTGCGTTGAGATAGCTCCCGCCGAGTCAGGACTTCCAGCGCGTCGCGCCGGCCCGTTGGGGTACTCATTTTTTTCGACCGAATTCCTTCAGGCCGTCGATGACCGACCAGCAATTGCTCGGCGATCAAACGCTTGAGCCGCTCGTTCTCCGATTCCAGATCCTTGAGCCGGCGGGCATCGGCCACATCCATGCCGCCGAACTTGTTGCGCCAACGATAGAACGTCTGTTCCGAGATGTTGTGGCGCTTGCACAGATCCTTCACCGGCTCGTCCCGGCTCTCGGCCTCGCGCAAGATTCGAATGACCTGCTCGTCGGAAAATCGCTTCTTCATCGAGTTCTCCGTGCCTCTAGGATAAAAGAGAACTCACTTGCCGAACGGCTACAAGAAACGTCTCAGGTCAACTCCATCTCGCCGGACGTGGTAGATCGACTCGCTTGAATTTGAAATAATAAAGAAAGGAATTTGAAATAATTATGGTGGTATTTTCAGTTCTATTGTAATGACGAAGTTAGTCATCTACTATTTAATTGTGAATTATAGATCATCACTCCCGCAAACTGTCGGCCACGAGGTTATTCAAAGTCCAATCAGGATGAATAATCCGCGTATCGCCTGAAAAGCGTAAGGTGACCGCATAATTTCCCGCTGCGTACGGTCGGCATCATTATCTCAAATCAGGAGGCGGTCTACGAATAAGAGAAAATTTGACAAACTAATTCTTCTCGCGACCAATATCTTCTGAGAGAGAGATATTGGTGCCGCATCATTGGATTCGGTATCTGGCACAAACGTCGCAGGCCGCCGTACTAATCAGGTTTGCAGTCGAGGAAGTGACTACCGATCCTTCTGCGTCTTTGGGCATTTAAGGCCAGTGTCAAGATGGAAAATTTAATAAGAAAGCTCGACCTGATTTCCCTTCGCCTGTTTGTCGCCGTCTGCCAGGAGAAAAACATTGCCCGCGCGGCTGAGCGCGAATTCATAACGCCCTCAGCCGTGAGCAGACGAATTGCCGAAATCGAAGCACTGGTCGGATTGCCCCTGATCCAGCGCCACGCGCGCGGCATCACCGTCACACCCGCGGGAGAGGTCGTGCGCCGCAGCGCACTTACCATCGCGAGCAATATCAAATTGCTCGGCACCGAGCTTTCGCAGTTCTGCTCGGGCGTCAAGGGCTGCGTCCGGGTCGTTGCCAATCTGTCGTCCATTGTGCAGTTCCTGCCTGAAGACATTGCCGATTTTGGGCACCTGTTTCCCGAGATCACCATCGAACTCGACGAGTGCAGCAGCGCGGACACCCTACGCACGATGGCCAAGCGTGGTGCCGATTTCGGCATCTGCACCGCGGTCAGCGGGATCGACCAGTTCGAAAGCACGCCCTACCGCACGGACCAGTTGTTCGTCATCCTGCAAAAGCAGCATCGCTTCGTGGCGGCCGACTCGTTGAGACTGCGGGAGTTGATCGACGAAGGCTTCGTCGGATTACGGCACGAAACGGCCCTCATGCAACTGCTGGAGCACGAAGCCGCGGCGCTTGGTACGACGCTGAACACCCGGATTCGAGCATGCAGCCTGGACGCCATGTGCCGGATGGTGCACGCGGGGCTCGGCATCGCGATCGTGCCGCAGCATGTCGGCGAACTCTACGTCGATACGCTCGACGTCGTGCTGCGACCGCTCGCGGAGCCATGGGCAGCGCGCCAGCTGTTTCTGATCTCCCACGGGCGAGCGCATCTGAGCGCAGCTGCCGCCACGCTGGCGAATTTCTTGATCCAACGCGAACAGCAGGCCTAACCGGGCGGGCGAAATGCCGGCTTCCGCTCCATTTTGGAGATGAATGCCATGCCGAGTCGGCACTTCGGCATCGGATATGCGGTCACTATAGTGTCCGCTACCGGCACTCGCGCCACGCTGACGTGGACGAACCGGCGATTTCCCGCGCTCGGAACCGGTGCATACCTTTGTCCGCACCGCGCGATCCGGCGCATCGCGCGAGCAACGTGCGCCGCCGCAACCGCTGGGAACCGGCCCATCCTTTCCTGATCTGGAACGACCGCAATGGCGCGCGACATCTCGAAGGACAGGCAGCGGTGTTCGCTGACGCAACACTTTCTCTTCCAATCAACGAGGCAAATTTCTGATGAGTATGAAAATAGCAGTCTTGCCGGGTGACGGCATCGGTCCCGAAATCATCGAACAGGCAGTCAAGGTGCTGAACGCCCTCGACCAGCCGTTCGAACTGCAGGAAGCACCAGTCGGCGGTGCGGGCTATGCGGCACACGGCCACCCGTTACCTGAGTCGACGCTCACCCTCGCCCGATCGGCCGACGCGATCCTCCTGGGGGCGGTGGGCGACTGGCAATACGACACGCTCGAGCGTCCGCTGCGTCCGGAACAGGCGATTCTCGGGCTGCGCAAGCAACTCGGCCTGTTCGCGAACCTGCGCCCGGCAATGCTTTACCCGGAACTGGCCGGCGCGTCGACGCTCAAGCCCGAAGTCGTTTCCGGCCTCGACATCCTGATCATCCGCGATCTGACCGGCGACGTGTATTTTGGCCAGCCGCGCGGGGTACGACGCGCGCCGGATGGACTGTTCGAGGGCAGCCCCGAAGGCTTCGACACAATGCGCTACAGCAAGCCTGAAATTGAACGCGTCGCGCACGTCGCGTTCCAGGCGGCACAACGGCGCGGCAAGCGTCTGTGCAGCGTGGACAAGGCCAACGTGCTCGAGACTTCGCAATTCTGGCGCGACACGATGATCGAAACCGCACGTGCGTATCCCGACGTCGAGCTTTCGCACATGTACATCGACAACGCTGCGATGCAACTGGTACGCGCACCGAAGGCATTCGATGTCATCGTCACCGGCAACCTGTTCGGTGACATCCTGTCGGACGAGGCCGCGATGCTTACCGGCTCGATCGGTATGCTCCCGTCCGCGTCGCTTGACGCAAACGGGAAGGGACTGTATGAGCCCTCGCACGGCTCCGCGCCCGACATCGCCGGCCGGGACCTCGCCAATCCGCTCGCGACGATCCTTTCGGCGGCGATGATGCTGCGCTACTCGTTGGATCTGCACGTTGCGGCCGAGCGCATCGAGCACGCGGTCAAGTCGGTGCTGGAGCAAGGCTTGCGCACGGCAGACATCTGGGAGGAAGGTACCCGCAAGGTAGGCACGCGCGAGATGGGAGACGCAATCGTAGCCGCGCTCACGCGCTGAAGCTCCGCGGCCCCCCCATCGAATCACGCGGGGGTGGGCCGGGAACTACCCGATCGCGCGTTGGACGATCTGCTCGCGGGACGGCACCTGAATGCCGTGGACCAGCCCAGTCTTGCCGAGCAGCCAGATCAGCCAGAATCCCGGATCGATGCGGTGCCACTCGAGACCGAACGACGCGGATCGCGGGAACGCGTGATGATTGTGGTGCCACGATTCGCCGAACACGAACGGCGCGAGCCATGACACGTTGCGGCTTTCGTCCGAAGTCGCGAAGCGGCGCGTGCCGATCAGATGGCATACCGAGTTCAGTGACCACATCCCGTGCGCAACCGCGCAGATGCGAACCATGCCGCCCCACAGGAAGCCCGTGGCGAGGCCCCACCATGAATGCTCGATCAGAGCGCAGCCGACCGCGGGGATCACGAGACCGAGCAGCACCCACTTCCGGTAGTGACGGTTCACGAACATCATCCGCTCGTCGCGCAGCAGATCAGGTGCATATTGCGTGGGGTTCGGAAACGGATAGGCGAGCATCCACGTTAGGTGCGCATGGAGCCAGCCCTTGAGTTTCCCCTTTAATCCGGGCCCGGCGAGATTCGGCGAATGCAGATCGCCTTCATTGTCCGAATACTCATGGTGCCGCCGGTGAATCGCAACCCACGCGACCACACTGCCTTGCGCCGCCATCGAGCCGCAGATCGCGATCACGCTTCGCAATATCGGCCCGGTCTCATAGGCCTTGTGCGCGAACAGTCGATGGAACCCTGCCGAAACGCACAAGCCGGTAACGGCCCACATGACGAAGAATGCGACGACCTCCGGCCAGCCGATCCCGCGAACGAACAGCAGTGACAGCGCACAGAGCGTGCCGACGAACGGACCGACGCCGAACATCAGAAAGTGCCGCTTCTGCAGCTTGTGCAGGTGCGGGCTGTTGATCATCCGCCGCCCGCCCGCGTCGCTGCTCGACGCCCCGGGCACAGCGGCGTTGTTGTCTTCGTTATCGTCCAGGTTCTGCGACATGCCGATCCTTATCTCTCAAGTTCCAATCCACGATTGCTCCATTTCCGGTCAAACCGGCCGGCCCCGACACACAGGAATCGTCACCAAATCGAAATGTTTTCCGCACGGATCGTCGCGGCAACCGCGGGACGTGCCTCCATGCGCTTCGCATGCGCGCACCAATGCCCGTATTGCCCCATGTCCAGCTTCAGCTGATTGCCCCATTTGAAGAAAATCAACAGCGCGGGATCGACGATCGAATAGCCGTCCGGCAGCGCCCACTCACACCCGGTCAGCCGTTCATCGATCGCCGCGTAGGCCGCGAGGATGTTTTCGGTACCCTTGTCCTTGACGCCCGGCCGCCCCGCTTCCTCGTCCGTAAAGCGCTCGGGACGAATATGCTGGCTGATCGGTCCCGCCAGGATCGTGCTCAGCCAGTTGGTCCACTCGATCGCGCGGGACGCGCCCATCGGCGTTGCCGGCACAAGCTTGCATTCGGGATGGGCGAGCGCGAGGTAATACATGATCGCGGACGATTCCGTGAGAATCTCCGTGCCGGTGTCCAGCACGGGAATCTTGCCCTTGGGATTGATGCGCCGGAATTCCGTCGACTGGGTTTCGCCTTCCTTGATCGAAACCTGGATGGCCTCGAAGGGCACGCCCAGTTCACGGAGCACGACATGCGGGGCAAACGACATATGGCCCGGGCAATAGTACAGCTTGAGATTTTCCATCAGGACTCCACTCTTTCATCGACGAACTGCAAGTTTCCCCTTCATCGACGAACCTGGGGCGCCGGCATCGAACCTGCCGACTGCGGCGCATTAACGATCGTCATGACCATGCCAGGAACGCACGACTAGCGACCCCGTTCAGCGGCTCGCCGGACGCGGCAAACCCATGTTCTCGCGCAGAGTCGCGCCTTCGTATTTCGTGCGGAACAGGCCGCGTCGTTGCAGTTCCGGCACGACCATGCGTGTGAAGTCGTCGTAGCCGTCCGGGGCGCTGTGGAACACCATCATGAAGCCGTCACACGCATCCGTGACAAGCCACTCTTCCATCTGGTCGGCGATCTCCGACGGCGTGCCGATCATCTCGCCGATGCCTGAACCGGCCGCGCGCTTCGCCAGTTCCCGCACCGTCAGCCCTTCACGTCGCGCGAGCTCGATCCACTCGCGTTGATGCCCCTTGCTCTGCTCGGTTTCGGGGATCTCAGGAAGCGGCTTGTCGAGATCGAACCGGGTTGCGTCCACACCGAGCTTCAGCGACAGATTGGGAAGGTTGCTGTCGACGTGCACGAGGTCATCCATGAACTGCTTCTTGCGGTAGGCCGCTTCGCGCGTCTCGGCGACGTACACCTGATTCGCCGGCAGTATCTTCAAACAGGACGGATCCCTGCCGGCCGCCGCCGCACGTCCTTTCACATCCCGGTAGAAGCTGCGCGCGGTATCGATGTTCTTGGCGTTGCCGAACACGAGATCGGCGGACTCGGCGGCCATCTGGCGCGCGGCGTCCGACGCGCCGGCCAGTGCTATCACCGGCCAGCCCTGCACCGGTCGGGCGATGTTCAGCGGGCCCTTCACGGAAAAATGCTTGCCCTTGTGATTGAGCGGCTTTACCTTGTCCGGATCGAAGAAGATCGCTTGCTCCTTGTCCATCACCAGCGCATCGTCGCCCCATCCATCCCACAATCCGGTAACGACCTTGAAGAATTCCTCGGCGCGCTCGTAGCGCTCGGCGTGCGCGCGCGCGGACTCGAGTCCAAAGTTGAACGCCGCCTCGGGGTTGACGGTCGTGACGATGTTCCACCCGGCCCGGCCGTTGCTCAGATGATCGAGCGACGCAAAGCGTCGCGCGGTGAGATAAGGCTCTTCGTAGCTCGTCGTACCGGTCGCAATGAGGCCGATGTCGGTCGTGCATGCGGATAGCGCCGACAACAGCGTCAGCGGCTCGAACGACGTAATCGTGCCGCTTCGTTTGAGCGCGTTGACCGGCATCGACATCACCGCAAGGTGATCGGCCAGGAATACCGCGTCGAAACATGCATCCTCGAGCTTCTTGACCAGCCCCTTGATGGTCGCGAAATCGAAGTTGGCCTGTGGAGCAGCATCCGGATGAAGCCACCACGCGCTATGAAGACTGATAGGCCGCATGAATGCGCCCAGGCAAAGTTTCCTATTCATTACGTTATCCATAATATTATGAGTTTTCGATCACCGGCACTTCACTTTGGCCAGCCCCGTCGCGGATCGATCCCGAGCGGCAATGCGCGACGCCCCCGGCGGGACTACGCGATCAACCCGCCGTCCACGACAAGCACCTGACCGGTGACATAGGACGCGTCTTCGGATGCCAGGAAAGCTACCGTTCTCGCGACTTCCTCCGGCGTCCCGAGGCGTCGCATCGGGATGCGGTCGGCGGCTTCCTCGAGCCGGCGTTCTCCAAGCGATTGCGTCATGTCGGTTGCAATGTAGCCCGGCGCAACCGCATTGACGCGCACGCCGCGCGACGCGCATTCGGCGGCCAGCGCCCGCGTCAGCCCGATCAGGCCGGCCTTGCTCGCGCAGTAGTTGGTTTGGCCTGGCACGCCGATCAGTCCCGCGACCGATGCGATGTTGACGATCGCACCGCGCCGCTGCGCAAGGAAATGCGGAATCGCCGCCTTGCATCCGTAGAAGGAGCTGCCAAGGTTCGCGTCGATCACATCCTGCCAGTCGGCGATGCTCAACCCGCTCACGCCGCGGTCTTTCTTCATGCCCGCATTGTTGACCAGCACGTCGAGACCGCCGAAGCGCTCGATACATTGATCGACGGCCGAGCGCATCGCGTCGCTGTCGCGCGCATCGGCGCGTATGGCGACAACGCGGCCGTCGTCGAATTCGTCGGCCAGCGACGCGGCGATCTCGCTGTTCGAGAGATACGTGAACGTCACGCGATAGCCTCGGCGTGCGAGCTCGCGGACCACCGCCGAGCCGATACCCCGAGAACCGCCGGTAACGAATGCCGCACGCTCGGTGCTGGATCGCGTGTTACTCAGTTCGTGATTCGTATTCACCGCTGGCCCCATCCCTGAATGAGTGTCATTCGTCGCGCGCGTGACCGGCCGCACGACGCATTCGAACGATCCCGGCGCCCAGGCCGGATTCGCGACTGGCCACGTCAGCCGGCTACGGCATCGGTGGTTTGCCCGTAGAGGATTTTTCCCGGATTCAGGATGTTCTTCGGGTCCAGAGTGCGCTTGATCGCACGCATCATCTCGAGCGCGCCGTGACCGGCCTCTCGGACCAGGAAGTCCATCTTGTGCATACCGATCCCATGCTCGCCGGTACAGGTGCCGTCGAGGCGAATTGCGCGCTCCACCAACCGCCGATTCAGCGATTCGGCAATCTCGCGCTCCTCGGGCGATTCCGGGTCGATTAGATAGCCGAAATGAAAGTTGCCGTCGCCAACGTGCCCGACGAGAAAATACGGCAATCCCGTTGCATTGGCCTCTTCCACCGACTCGAGCAGGCATTGCGTAAGGCGGCTGATCGGCACGCACGCGTCCGTGCTGACGGCCCGGCACCCCGGCTTCGTCTGAATCGCGGCGAAGTAAACGTGGTGACGCGCCGCCCAAAGGCGCGAGCGTTCCTCGGTGCTCGTCGCCCATTCGAACGAACCTCCGCCGAACTCGTCGGCGATCGCTCGCACCGTCTCGGCCTGCTCGACCACTCCGCTCGCGGTCCCGTGAAACTCCATCAGCAACATCGGCGCTTCCGACAGCGCCAGCCCGCTGTATGCATTGACCATCCGGATGCTGTTCGCGTCGATCAGCTCCATCCTCGCGATCGGCACGCCCGCCTGGACGATCTGGATCGCCGTGCGAACAGCCGTCTCGATCGACGGAAACGAACACACGGCGGCAGACTCGGCCTCCGGCAACGGATGCACGCGCAACACGATTTCAGTGATCACGCCGAGCGTGCCCTCGCTGCCGACCATCAGGCGCGTCAGATCGTAGCCGGCGCTGCTCTTCTTCGCGCGCGTGCCGGTGCGGATCACCTCGCCCGATGCCATCACGACCTGCAGCGCAAGGACGTTCTCGCGCATCGTTCCGTAGCGCACCGCGTTGGTACCGCTCGCGCGTGTCGCGCACATCCCTCCGATCGACGCGTCGGCGCCGGGATCGACCGGAAAGAAGAGACCCGTGCCCTTCAGTTCCCGGTTGAGCTGCTTTCTTGTCACCCCCGGCTGTACCGTCACGGTAAGGTCGTCGGTATCGATCGCGAGCACCCGGTTCATCCCGCTGACATCCAGGCTGATGCCGCCCTCGACAGCCAGCAGATGCCCCTCGACCGACGAACCCGCGCCGAACGGGATCACCGCGACCTCATGGCGCGACGCGGCCTCGACCGCGTCGACGACGTCCTGGGTGCTGTGTGCGAACACCACGGCCTGCGGCGGCGCCACGTCGACGAACGGCGATTCGTCCCGGCCGTGTTGCTCGCATACGGCGGCCGCCGTCGATACCTGCGCGCCGAACCGGAGCTTGAGCTCCTCCAGCATCTGCTCCGGCAACGGACGGCTGCGCCCGGACCTCCCGATACCCTCGTGATTTTCCATTCGTTGAAGCCTTGATGATGAGTATGGATACGCATGCTCCGATGCCGCGCAGCGATCGCGCGGCTGTCAGACGATGCAGGCAATACGTCAAGCGGATACGGCGACCGGTGCATGTTCCCGGCAGTGCTGACGTTGGACGCCGAGTCCGGCGATCTCCGTCTCGACCACATCGCCCGCGCGCAGATAGGGCTGCCCCGGCCGGGTGAGCGCCATCCCGCCCGGGCTGCCCGCGAGAATCACGTCACCCGGCTCGAGGATCACGAAGCGACTCAGGTAATGCACCAGCTCCGCGACGCCGAAGATCATGTCGCTGGTGTTGTCGTCCTGCATCAACTGCCCGTTCACGCGGCAAGTGAGCCGCAATGCCCCCGGATCGGCAACGTCGTGCGGCGTGACGAGCCACGGCCCGAGTGGCGCGAACGTCTCGAACGACTTGCCCTTGAACCACTGCCCGCCGCGCTCCAGCAGCCAGCTCCGCTCGGAGATGTCGTTTGCCGTGCAATAGCCGGCGATGTGCGCGCAGGCATCCGCCGGGCTTTGCAGATACTGCGCGCGACGGCCGATCACGATACCGAGCTCCACTTCCCAGTCGGTCTTCACGGCGCCGGGCGGAATGACGATGTCATCATAGGGGCCCGAGAGCGCGTTACAGGCCTTGGTCGAGACGATGGGCTCGTCGGGAACCGCCATGCCGACTTCGGCTGCATGCCGATGGTAATTCAGACCGATCGAGATGATCTGGCGCGGACACACCGGAGGACCGATTCGCTCACTCTCGACATCCACGCTCGGCAACGTGCCGCCCTCGCGTACGAGCCGCTCGGCCAGCCTGTCGATGAACGCGGGATCAAGTGCATCGCCCGCCCAATCATCGACCCATGCCGAAAGATCCCGTACCACACCGTCCGCCCCGAACGCACACGGGCGCTCGCGGCCTGGCAAGCCTGTCCGCAGTAGACGCATGTCTGGCTCCTAGGCCTTGATCGCGCGGCGATCGTCGAAGAAACGTTCCAGGAACGCGACCTCGCGCTCATTGAGACGGCGCGGATGGCGGCTCTCGTAGCAATAGGGCGCCATCGTCGTCGACGCGAGCGCGTAAAGCGTGTCGCCGTCCCTCACCTCGTACTCGATCGTGACCGAGGCAGCGTTGATCTCCGACACCCACAGGTGGATATCGACCGGGGCATGGCGATGCACGAGCGGGCTCTTGTACGCGATCGAGTGCCGCACGACGACCGAGCCACCGCTGAAGAACGCATCGCCGTCCTGCGAGCCGAGCCGCCAGATCAGGTCGACCCGGGCCTCTTCCAGCAGTCGCAGAAAGGACACGTTGTTGACCACGCCATAAACATCCATGTCGGCCCAGCGTACCGGGCACGGATAAACATGCACCGCCATTCGTCACTCCCTTGTTTCGGATCAGGCTATCGCACGCGTCAGCGTACGTTTTCCCCAACCTGGCGGCAGAACTCCGTCGCGTAGTCGTCGAACGCGATCGGCGCGCGAAGCAGCTCCGGTGTCAGTGCAAAACCGTCGATCAGCATCGGGACATGCGCTCGCAGCGACATGCACAGCCGATCGGCGGCCGCCGGCAGCGACAGCACCTGTTGCCCCTCGAGCACGCCGTGCGCCATGTACCAGCCGGCATGGCGCTGCAGCTCGCTGATCCCGAACAGCGAGCCGAGCAGATTCAGCGCCTGCCCGACCTCGGTGTTCCGCGCGCGGGCCGCGGCCCCGCTGAGTTCCTGCAATGCGACCCGGATTCCGTGCAGTCGAGCCATCTCGATTGCATCGTTGATCACGTCGTTCCACGCATCGAAGTAACCCTTGTGCTCTGACTGTTCCTTTTTCTCGCGGATCGAGGTCCACAGCTTGTACTCGCGGAAACGGAGCAGCTCTATCAGCCATTCGCAGTCCGTCACGTCACCGCTCGCGCATTGCTGCGGCGCCGGAACACTTTCTCGCCACGGCTGGGCCAGCATCTGACCGGCGGTCGTCGACAGCAGCACCGGGTTGTCGCCTTCGGCGGTAACGACACCGGGCAACAACGTGCCGAAATCGATAATCCGGTTGATGCCGAAGATCCCCTGCGCGCCGCACCGTTCGCGACACAGTGTGACGATCGCGTCCACCTCCCACGTGACCACCGGCTTCAGGATGTTGATCAGGGTCAGCACGCGCGGCGACGGATCGTCGATTTCGCGCACATACTCCCGCTTCACGTAGTTCGCAAACAGCGTGAGCCCGTAGACCTTCGCAAGTGCCGTGAACGTCGCGAGCTGGTGGCTGCGATACTCGATGATCGGCATCTCGTTCGTGCCGGGCGCGTTGGTCAGTCGCTTCTGCGCGTAGCGCAACGCGAGGTAGACGCTCGCGCGGCCCAGCGCTGCCGCCGAACTGGACACGCACAGCCGCCCCGGGACGATGCGGGACATCGCCTTGTGGAACCGTGTACGCGAATTGGCGATCGCGGGCTTGAACTTGCCGTCCTCGGTGATCTCCGCCATGTCGCCGAGGATGACGTTGCGCGCGGGAATGCGAACGTGATCGAACCAGGTCAGGCCGTTGTCGAGGCCCTGCACCGGCTTCTCCGGGCAAGGCACTGCACGAATGCCTTCACACAGCCCGGCTTCGGTGGAAATCCGCACGAGAAACGGGAACACACCGCAGTCGACCCCCTCGACCTTCAGCCGCGCCATCACGATCGCGATCTTCGGGATATCCGAAAAGCCGCTGTACGACATGAATTTCTGAGCCATCTGGTCCGGCGTGTTCAGCACGAACGTGCGCGTCGCATGGTCGTAGACCGCTTCCGTGCGCAACGCCGCCACGTTGTTGCCATAGCCAAGCTCGGTGGCCATGTACGGGCTGAACGACGTCAGCGAGTTCAGCTCGCCGACATAGTCGGCGATGTCGTCGCGCTTCGCCGCGTGATCGAACACGGTGCCGAGGCTCAAGTTGTTGTGAACCATCACCAGCGAAAAGCACGACACGTCCATCAGGCCGCACCACTCCGCGAGGGCATACAGGCGCAGCGGGTTGCGCAGGATTTCGAGTGGCGCTTCGAGCTTGCTATGCAATTTCCGGCTGCGCTCATACGACAGGCGGCCCGCCTGTGCCAGCGTCAGATTCGGATGATGCTCGAACACCGGATCGAACAGTGCATTCCGAATATCCTCGTGCACGGTTTCAAAATTCCCGTCGAATACGATCCCGACCAGTTCGTCGCGAGCGGAGACGGTGTCCGTCTCCGCGTACATAGCTGCTGCCGTTGACATAGTGTCCCTCTGAGTGCCTTTCTGGTTGCGCGTCGTTATGCGCCAATGACTAGTGATACGTTTTGCCCGCCGAATCCGAACGAGTTTGAAAGCGCGACTGGCGTGTCCAGCCGCCGGGGCTCCCCGACGACGAGATTCAGATCGATCCGCGGGTCCGGATTGCGCAAGTTGGCAGTCGGCGGCGCATAGCCTTGCGACGCGGCCAACGCCGCATACACGGCCTCGACTGCACCCGCCGCGCCGAGCAGGTGGCCGGTGACACCCTTCGTCGAGCTGACCGGAACGCGCGCACCGAAGAGTTCGCGAATGGCAGTCGCCTCGACGACATCATTGCCCGGTGTCGACGTGCCGTGCGCGTTGACATAGCCAACCATCGACGCGTCGATCCCGGCATCCCTGAGCGCGGCCTGCATCGCGAGCGTCGCTCCGAGCCCTTGCGGATGCGGAGACGTGACGTGATGCGCATCTGCCGATGCGCCATAGCCGAGCAACCGGGCTCGCGCACGCGCGCCGCGGCGCAGTGCGTGTTCGTCGGACTCCAGCACGACGATGCCGGCGCCCTCGCCGATGACGAAGCCGTCGCGCGCGGCGTCGAACGGACGAGACGCGGTGCCGGCATCTGGGTTGCGCGACAACGCCCGCATCCGCGCAAACGCCGACACGTAGAATCGCGTAATCGGCGCCTCGCTGCCGCCCGCAATCACGATGTCTGCTGCGCCGCTGCGCAGCAGCTCCTTGCCCAGACCAATCGCCGATGCGCCCGAGGCGCAGGCCGAACAAGGGGCAAAGCACGGCCCTCTGGCGCCGAGCGCGATGGCGACCTGCCCGGCCGCCATGTTGAGGAGTCCCATCGGCAGGGTCAGCGACGAGATGTCGTCCGCGCCTTCGTTCAACAGCACCGCATGCTGCGCTTCCAGCGTCAGGGTGCCGCCCGCGCCCGACCCGATGATGACCGCGACGCGGCTACTGTCCTCCCACTGCCCGGGTTCGAGACCGGCATCGCGTACCGCCTCTCGTGCCGCCAGCAACGCGAACTGAGAGAAACGATCCCATTGCCATGGATGGGCCAGGCCCAGATCCATCGACTCGAACCCCGGCACCCGGCACGAGATCCGGACAGGCAAGTCGTCGAGCGCGGCATCGGTGGTGGCCGTGGCCGCGCCGGACAGCACGCGCTGCCAGTTGGCCGCGACGTCCGTGCCTGCCGACGTCACGAGCCCCAAGCCGGTGATTGTGGCCGAGAACGGCTGCATCACATGCTTCCGTTGGCCACGGCCAGGATATCGCCGATCTTCGAGATTTCGTACAGCTTCGCGTCGCTGATTTTGAGATCGAGCTTGCGCTCGAGCAGTACGGCGAGATCGACCTGCGACAGCGAATCAAAGCCGAGCTGCTCGAGCGTTGCATCCGGAACAATCTGGCTCGGATCGATCTTGAAGCGTTCCGAAACGACTTTCGCCAGGGATTCGATGGTCACGTGCATTTCTTACTCTCCTACGTAGGTTTGTTCAGGTTGTGGGTTTGAGCTTGCAGAAGCTTCGGATGCCGGCCATTCAATACCCTCGACTTCAAGCCTGGGCCAGGTCATCACGGTCGAGCCCCATGACAGGCCCGCACCAAATGCGCTGATCACGATACGATCGTCCGCGACAAGCCTGCCCGCATCGGCCAACTCCGTGAGCAACAACGGGATCGACGCGGTGACTGTGTTACCCACGCGTCCGATGTTCACGGCGATCTTGTCGTCAGGAAGACCGAGTTCGTAGCCGATCGTATTGAGGATCCGCACGTTCGCCTGATGTCCGACGAACCAGTCGATGTCGTGACGCGACCATTCGGCGCGTGCGAGCACCCGCTTCGCCGACTCGGTCATACGGGAGACCGCATGGCTGTAGACCTTCGCGCCGTCCATCTGCAGGTACCAGTCCTCGATGGCCAGCTCGCCATGCCCGAGACCGCTCGACGCGCGCTGCCTGGAACCGCCCGCATTGATCGAAAGCAGGTCCGGCCATTCACCGTCGCTGCCCAGATCGAACGCACCGAGGGCGCCCGGCTCGTCGGCACCGCCGACGCGCAACACGACGGCGCCGGCGCCATCGCCGAAGATAGGCCGAGTGTTCCGATCGTCCGGATTGACCATCGTCGTGAACGCCTCGGCACCGATGAACAGCACGTGCCGCGCGATGCCGGCGCCGATGAGGCCGGCCGCAGTCGCCAGGCCGTAGACGAAGCCGCTACAGGCGGAATTGATATCGTAGGCCGCCACCGTGCCCAGACCGAGCCGTGTGGCCACCTCCGGCGCAATCGCCGGGCAGATGCGGTCAGGCGATGCAGTCGCCACGACCACCGCATCGATCGGCGGATAGCTGGCCGACTTCAGCGCGCGGGCGCCGGCCACGATCGCGAGATCGCGGGTGGACAGGCCATCCGTCACCATCCGGCGCTCGACGATCCCGGTCATTCTTTCAATCCAGTCCGACAGGCGCTTTTTTCCGAGAACCCCTTCGTTGGTGACTACATTCGGTGGAATGCAGCCACCGATGCCGCACAACACTGCGTTCATTTGCGCCCCCTGGGGATTTGTCGAGCTTGACGAAGGATCACGACGCCGACACGCCGACGCCGAAATCGCATTTGTCTCTGAAACGATTTTTTTGTAGAACTAATTTAATCGCTTCAGATGCCACGCAGAATCATATATATCTCCAGGCGAAGAATGCTCGGTCGCCTGGGGACTCGCTGCGACAACGCTTCGCAGTCTAGCGTAGCGCCAGAAATGGAGGCATCTCAAACCGAGAGGTCACGCATCACGATTCGTCAACCGACGCCGGGACGAAGCGGGTAATGTGACGAGCTTGAATCGCCATGTCGTGCGACTTGGGCCGCCGTCCATCTCATTTTTCCGAGCCCTTGCCGGACTACCTGGACGACGAAGCCAATCAAGAACCTGAGCAGGAGAAAAACGATGGCAAGAGGCTACATTATCGGCAATATCAGCGTTTCCGATCCAGAGGGCTTTCAGCATTACATCGACGCCGCGACGAAGGCGATCCAGCACCATCGCGCAAAGTTGCTGGCACGCGGCGGGCGCTGCGAAGTCCTCGAAGGCGACGGTACGATGCGCAACGTGATCCTCGAGTTCCCGTCCTATGAGGCGGCGCACGCATACTATTACTCACCCGAGTATCAGGCCGCGATGAAGTGCCGCGCGGGCAAAGCGGTGGCCAACATCGTGGTCGTGGAGGGAGTGTGACATGGCGAAAGGCTATTGGATCGGTCACGTCGACGTTCACGACACCGACGGATACCAGTCCTATATCACCGCAAATGCGGAAGTGTTCGCGAAGTACGGCGCGCGCTTCCTGATTCGCGGCGCGCCTCATGTCGTCAAGGAAGGCGCGAGCCGCGCCCGCACGGTCGTGATTGAGTTCGATGACTACGCGACGGCGCTTGCCTGCTACGAATCGGCCGATTACGTGAAGATCAAGGCAAAGCGCGACCCTTACTCGACGGCGGACGTGCTGATCGTCGAAGGCTATGACGGCCGCCAACCCGGCGCGCCGAACAAATGAGCGTTTGCACGTCGCACCTCCTTATGAACAACCCATCGAGAAAATGACTGACGGCCTGCCCAATCCTCAACGCTCGTTTGCTTTTGTAACGATCGCGATTGCGATCATCATGGCGGTGCTCGACAGCTCGATCGTCAGCGTCGCCCTACCCACGATCGGCCGCGATCTGGCGGTGTCGCCGGCCCTCGCCATCTGGGTTGTCAATGCGTACCAGCTTGCGATCACCGTCTCGCTGCTGCCGCTGGCCGCACTCGGCGACATCGTGGGCTACAAGCGGATCTACTGGTCCGGGCTCGCGGTATTCACCGCGGCCTCGTTTGCCTGCGCCAGCGCGCATACGCTGCCGGTGCTGACGTGCGCGCGCATCGTCCAGGGGCTTGGCGCGGCAGGCATCATGAGCGTCAATATCGCATTGGTGCGTTTCATCTATCCGAAGGCGCAACTCGGCGTCGGTGTCGGGTACGCGTCTCTGGTCGTCGCCGTGTCGTCGGCGGCAGGACCGAGCGTTGCATCGGCGATCCTGTCGGTGGCGCACTGGCAATGGCTGTTCCTCGTGAACGTGCCGCTCGGTCTGCTGGCGCTCGCCATCGGCGCTCGCGCGCTGCCGATTACTCCAGCGTCCAGCAAGCACCTCGACAAGCTGAGCTCGGTTCTCAACGCGATCACATTCGGTTTGCTCATCTCGGGACTGGCAACGTTCAGCGAAGCCGGCTCTACGCAACGCGGGGTCATGATGGTCGCCGGCGCACTGGTGGTCGGTACTGTGTTCGTGCTGCGCGAAAGGCGTCTCACTGCGCCATTGTTGCCGATCGACCTGCTGTGCATGCCGGTGTTCGCGCTGTCGATGGTAACGTCGATCTGCTCGTTCGCCTCTCAGACGATGGCCCTGGTCGCGCTACCGTTTTATTTCGAGCAGACGCTCGGCCACTCCGAGAGCGTAACCGGCTTGCTGATGACGCCCTGGCCGTTGATGACCGCGCTGATTGCGCCAATCGCAGGCCGGCTCTCCGACCGCATGCCGGCCGAACGCATCAGCAGCATCGGGCTGCTCCTGCTCGGTAGCGGCCTTGCGACGCTCCATTGGCTCGGTGATTCACCGTCCCCGTTCGACATCGGCTGGCGACTGGCCGTGTGCGGCCTCGGCTTCGGTCTGTTCCAATCGCCAAACAACCGCGTCATCATGGGCAGCGCACCTCGCGAACGCAGCGGTGGCGCATCCGGCCTCCAGTCGCTGGGCCGACTGCTGGGCCAGTCGATCGGTGCGGTCGTAGTTGCCATCGTATTCGGTCTCGTACATGACCGCCCCGCCATCCTGATAACGTCGATCGGTGCCGTGCTCGCACTGGTAGCCGCAAGCTCCAGCGTCTTCAGACGGGTGCAAGCCCCGGCGCAAGACGAAGCGGTGCCAGCGATTGCGTCCCGACCGCTGGCGTCGGACCGATAACCTGCTGATCCCCGTTTTCACGATACCGCTGCCCATGTCCACCCACGACACTGTCACCCGCCCCGACTGCGGCTCCTCGGTCGATACGCGTGCGTTGCGAACCGCGCTCGGCAGCTTTGCCACCGGCGTCGCCATCATCACTGCGCGCGCGCCGGACGGCTGCGTGATCGGCCTGACCGTCAACTCGTTCAACTCGGTGTCGATGGAGCCGCCGCTCATCGTATGGAGCCTGTCACGCACCAGTTCCCGATTTGACGCGTTCCAGCAGGTCACGCACTACGCGGCACATGTGCTCGCGCTCGACCAGGTAGAACTGGCACAGCGATTCGCGACGAGCGTCGGAGATAAATTCCTCGGGTTGGTCGTGTCGCCGGGGCTGGGAGGAGCGCCGCTCCTTGAAGGCTGTAGCGCACGCTTCGAATGTCAAATAGCATCGCGCATTGATGCGGGCGATCATCGGATGTTCATCGGTTCCGTCGAGCGGTTTTCCGCGGTACCCCGCAAGCCCCTCGTCTACCACGGCGGGCGATATCGGGAATTGAGTGCGCAGGACTGAAGGCAGGCGCCAGCGACAGACGCTAATATGCGAAGCCGCGCATCGTCATGCGTTCGTATGGGGCGACAACCTCGACACACCGGCATTCCGTGGCGGCCTGGTTCACGCGTCGCTGCGCTACCTGCAAACGCTGGTGGTGCAGGGCGGGCGAGCGTAGACGCTATCGCCGCCGGAGGACGGCATCCACAGAAAGCAGTTGTTTGAATGGCGCGGATCCCAACCGTCCATCGCCATCGCTTTCTTCTATCGCGAATACGCTTTGCCGTATGTCAGCCGCCCGCGACAAGGCGGTCGTTAAATGTCTGCGCGCCCAGGCACGGGACCTTGCAAACCGCCGGGGGAGAAACGGCTGTGCTCACCGTCAAATGAGACGTCAACGATACGATGCTATCGATCGAAAATTGTGCAAAAGCTCTTCGTTCGCAAGGATTAACCTCGTATCCGCTCGGGATGACACAAATTTGGCTGATAGCCGCTGATATGTCGCCTTTTATTCAAAGACAACATATTGAGACTGCGGACATCTTTTCTGAGAGCCAACAACAAGCCCGCAACCCCATCCCACCCCTTCCCCCCCGTACCGGTATTCGTCAACCCAACTGTACCGGTACTGTACAGAAAACCGTCGCTAAACTGACCTCCATCCCAGTCCAGAACCGAATGGAGAATCCGCGATGGAATTCCTCACCCTCAGCGCGTTGCCCGCCGGCATGCTGTTCGCGCTCGTCACGTCGATCACGCCCGGCCCGAACAACACGATGCTGCTCGCATCCGGCGTCAATTTCGGTTTCCGCCGCACCATGCCGCACCTGTTCGGCATCAGCATCGGCGTCGCGATCCTGATGCTCTGCGTCGGCTTCGGCCTCGGCGAAGCGTTCAAGCGCATGCCGCTGCTGTATACAATCCTCGAAGCCGCGAGCGTCGCGTACCTGCTGTACCTCGCGTGGCGCATCGGCACGTCGGGCGAAGTGAAGGCGCACGGCGGCAAGCCGCGCCCGATGACGTTCATCGAAGCCGCAGCGTTCCAGTGGATCAACCCGAAGGCCTGGATGATGGTGCTGACCGCCGCGACGACGGTTCGCCTGTCCGCCGACTACGGGATGAACGCCGCCTGGATGGCCGTCGTGTTCATCCTGATCGGCTTCCCGTGTATCTGCCTGTGGGCCGCTTTCGGCCTCGGCCTGCGCCGCTTCCTGTCGAACCCCCGCGCGCTGCGCATGTTCAACATGACGATGGCCGTGCTGCTGATCCTGTCGCTGTATCCGCTGGCCGCGCACCTGCTGGCGTAGTGAGCGCTCACCGCGCGCCCGTTGAGATTCGCCCGATGCAGGCGTACCCTTTTGATACGGGCGCGCGCCACCGTTTCGCCGGTTGCGCCGCTGCTGCCGGGAGAGTATCGATGAAGCCATTGCTGAGGGCGGGCGAACACATCGAGGGGATGCACTGGATCGCCGAGTATCACCCGTTCACGCACGAGATTCGCGTACTGCGCGAGGACATCGAGATCGGTATCTACAGCGCGCCGCCGACGATGTTCGGCGAAGAGGAAGAGATGGGCGCCGCGAACCTCGCCGATCATCGCAGCCGGGAGGCCGCGCTGCGCGCGTATCTGCGCGACTTCGTGAAGAAACACGACGCGGAGGAATAGCCGGCGGCCCGCCGGCCGCCGTATCGACGGGCCGGCGCATCGCACCGGCCCGCGCTTCGCTCAATGCCCGAGCGATTCGATCTTGCCTGCCGGCTGCGTCACGCCATGCGGCCGCGCCATCTGCTTGATCAGCAGCGCGACACACGCGAGCAAGCCCGCGACGGCGATCGTCGCGAACACGCCCGCGAACGAGAAATGCCGGCGCGTCAGCTCGGCGACGAGGAACGATCCTGCAATCCCGCCGAAGCGGCCGACGCCGAGCATCCACGCGACACCCGTGCCACGCCCTTCGGTCGGATAGAACGCGGCAGCCAGCGCCGGCATCGACGATTGCGCGGTATTCATCAGCACGCCGGCCACGAACACGACCAGCACGAGCAGCCCGACGTTACCGGCCGCCTGCCCGATCGCATAGACGCTCACCGCGGTCAGCGCGTAGCACACCGCGATCACACGGTTCGCGTTGAAGCGGTCCATCAGCACGCCGCACAGCACTGCGCCGACGCCGCCGAGCGGGAACAGCGCGGAGATCAGCGTCGCGCTCTTCGGCGTCAGGCCGGCATCCTTGAGCAGGATCGGCATCCAGTTGATCGACGCGTAGAAGATCACGAGGCCCATGAAGTACGCGAGCCACAGCATCACCGAGCCGACGATGTACGAGCGCGACAGCACGACGCCGAGGCCCTTGCTGCCGGTCTGCGGTGCGGCTTCGGTCATCGCGAACGAGCCGGCGTTCAGCGCATCGCGCGAGATGCGCGCGAGCGTCGCGCGAACTTTATCGACAGTGTGGTTGTTGGCGACCATGAAGCGCACCGACTCCGGCATCTTCAGCAGCAACAGCACGCCGAGCAGCAGCGGCGTCACGCCGCCGAGGATCAGCACGCTGCGCCAGCCGAAATGCGGAATCATCCATGCGGCGAGGAAACCGCCGAACGCGGCGCCGAGCGGGAAGCCGCAGAACATCAGGTTGATCACGGTCGCGCGGCGCTTGTCCGGGCAGAACTCGCCCATCATCGTGACCGCGTTCGGCATCGCCGCGCCCAGCCCGACGCCAGTGATGAAACGCAGGATCGTCAGGTGCCCGATGGTCGTCGAGAATGCGGACATCAGGCATGCGACGCCGAACAGGAACACCGAGCCGAGCAGCAGCGAGCGGCGCCCGAGCTTGTCGGACAACGGGCCCGACACGAGCGCACCGCACGCGAGGCCGAACAGCGCGGCGCTCAGCACCGGTGCGAGATCCGGTTTGGTGAGGTTCCATTCGCCGAGCAGCGACGGCGCGATGAAGCCGATCGCAGCCGTATCGAAGCCGTCGAGCAGCACGATCACGAAACACATGAGGAATACGAGCCATTGAAAACCGCCGAACGGCTGCTCGTTGATGAAGGTCTGGACATCGACCACGGGTGCGCGATTCATCGCGAGTCTCCTGATATATAAGCGACGCGGCCTCGGAACCACGTCTTGCCTTTGTTCGCGCACCGGCCATCCGGTGCGCCGCGCGCCGATGCTCTGCCGGCGCGTTCATTCATCGTCGAGGCCCGCCACCCTCAGCGGGCCTCGACTCAAGCTCGGACTACGCCCGGCAACTTGGCCGGCCGCACCTAGGCGGCCCCGTCCTGCTCCTTGAAGATCTTGTCCGCGAGATGGAACGCGGAGTTCGCGGCTGGCACCCCGCAATAGATCGCGGTCTGCAGCAGCACTTCCTTGATCTCGTCACGCGTCACGCCGTTGTTGCGCGCGGCGCGCAGGTGCAGCGCCAGTTCCTCGCCGCGGTTCAGCGCCACCATCATCGCGATGGTCAGCAGGCTGCGCGTATGGCGCGGCAGGCCGTCGCGCGTCCAGATCTCGCCCCACGCATAGCGCGTGATCAGGTTCTGGAATTCGTCGGTCACCTCGGTGCGGTTCTCGAGCGAACGGTCGACGTGCGCGTCGCCGAGCACCGCGCGACGCACCTTCATCCCTGCTTCATAACGTTCCTGGTCATCCATCGCCGGTGCCTCACGCGGTCAGGAAATCGAGCAGCGCGCGGTTGAAGCCGTCGGTGCACTCGATGTTCGAAATATGCGCGGCGTCGAATTCGACGTGCTGCGCACCCGGAATCGCGGCAGCCAGCGCGCGGCCCTGATCGGGCGGCGTCGACATGTCCTTCGCGCCGGTCACGACGAGCACCGGCAGCGCGATGCCTTTCACCTCTTCGCGCAGGTCGGCTGCGTTCAGCGCGTCGCAGTTCGCTGCATAGCCGTCCTTGTCGGTATGCACGAAGGTGTCGCGGATCGCGTCGAACAGGCGCGGCTCGCGTTCGACGAACGCGTCGGTGAACCAGCGCGGCAGCACGGCGTCGGCGAGCGCGGCCATCCCTTCGGTACGCGCCTTCTGCGCACGCGGCGCCCACACTTCCGGGGAGCCGATCTTCGCGGCGGTGTTCGACAGCACCGCGCGAACGATGCGCGACGGGAAGCGTGCGGCCAGCGCAGCCCCCGTCAGCCCGCCCATCGAGATCCCGCAGAAATGTGCGCGTGCGATGCCGACGTGGTCGAGCAGGCCGATCACGTCGCCGGCGAGCTGCTCGATCGTGTACGAACCGGCCGGCGCGTCGGAATGGCCGTGGCCGCGCGTGTCGTAGCGCAGGATGTTGAAGTGCTGCGTGAGCGGGCGGATCTGCGGCGCCCACATCTGCAGGTCGGCGCCGAGCGAGTTCGAGAAGACGAGCCACGGCGCGTCGTCGCGCGCGGCACGGTCGATCCGGTAATGCAGTTTCACGCCGTTGACAGTGGCGAAAGGCATCAATGTTCTCCTGGTGATTGCGCGCCCGCATGCAGCGCGAGCACGGCGTCGACGTAGGCCTGCGCCTCGCCGACGTAATGAGCGGGATCGAGCAGCCGCGCGAGCGCGTCGCGCGACAGGTGCGCCGACACGGTCGCATCGGCGGCGAGCACGTCGAACAGCGTCGCGCCCGTGCGCACGGCTTCCTTCGACGCGTTTTCGACGACGTGATGCGCGTCGAGCCGGCCGATCTTGTCGCCGAGCGCGAGCATCACCGCTTCGCCGAGAATCAGCCCGCGGGTCAGGTCGAGGTTCGCGGCCAGGCGTTCCGTGTTCACGTCGAGGCCCGCGACGATCTGCGCGATCTGCGCGAGCGCGCCGCCGGTCAGGCGCGCGAGATCGGGCAACGCATCCCACTCGGCCTGCCAGCCGCCGAGCGCGCGTTCGTGTTCCTGCACCATGCCCGCGAACACGGTCGCGACGAGGTTCGGCGCACGTACGGCAGCCGTCAGCACGGCTGCGCAGCCGACCGGGTTGCGCTTGTGCGGCATCGTCGAAGAGCCGCCCTTGCCGGCGGCGGCCGGCTCGCCAAGCTCGCCGACTTCGGTCTGCATCTGCAGCGACACGTCGCGCGCGATCTTGCCGAGCGTACCCGTCAGCATCCCGAAGCAGGACGCGGCTTCCGCAATGCGGTCGCGCTGCGTGTGCCACGGCACGGCCGGCGCCGCGAGCTTCAGGTCCGCCGCCAACGCAGCCGTGACGCCGGCCGCCTGCTCGCGCAGGCTCGCGAGCGTACCGGCCGCACCGCCGAACTGCAGCACGAGCGCACGCTCGCGCAATTCGGCGAAGCGCGCGCGATGGCGCAGCAGCGCATCGAGCCATTGCGCGAATTTCAGGCCGAGCGTGATCGGCAGCGCCTGCTGCAGCCATGTGCGGCCGATCATCGGCGTCGCGCGATGCGTGCGCGCGAGCGCCGCGAGCGATGCGCATGCTTCGTCCAGCATCGGCTCGAGCACGTCGAGCGTGTCGCGCAACTGCAGCACGGTGGCGGTATCGATGATGTCCTGGCTCGTCGCGCCCCAGTGCACGAACTTCGCGGCCTCGGGATCGTCGGCCTTCACCTGCGCGGTGAGCTGCTTGACGAGCGGAATCGCGAGATTGCCGCCGAGCGCCGCACCGTGCGCGAGCGCGTCGGCGTCGAGCCGGCTGGCATCGCACGCGCGTTCGATCGGCGCGACCGCGGCGGCGGGAATCACCTGCTGCGCGGCAAGCGCACGCGCGAGCGCGGCCTCGACGTCGAGCATCCGCTGGATCGTCGCGCGGGGCGACCAGATCCGGTTGAGCGGCTCGGTGCCGCAGATGAGGGAGGTCAGGCGGGCGCTGTCTTCGAGCATGGCATCAGATTGGGGAAACGGCGTGCGCCTATTGTCCACCCAAGCGTGCCGGCATGCGCGCAAGCGCACGCGCCGGCACGCTCGGGGTTCAGGCAGCGGCCTTTTGCGTCGCGTCGATCAGCGGCACGCCGGTCAGCTTCTGCAGTTCGTCGAACGACAGGTCGGTGAAGATCTCGCTCACCGCGAGGCCGTCGGCCGTCACGTCGAGCACGGCGAGATCCGTATAGATGCGGCTCACGCACTGCACGCCGGTGACCGGATACGAGCACTGCGCGACGATCTTGCTTTCGCCCTGCTTCGTCAGGTGCTCCATCATCACGAACACCTGCTTCGCGCCGATCGCGAGATCCATCGCGCCACCGACCGCCGGAATCGCATCGGGCGCACCTGTATGCCAGTTCGCGAGGTCGCCGGTCGCGGATACCTGGAACGCGCCGAGCACGCAGTAGTCGAGGTGGCCGCCGCGCATCATCGCGAACGAATCCGCGTGGTGGAAATACGCGCCGCCGGTGAGCAGCGTCACGTGCTGCTTGCCGGCATTGATCAGTTCGTCGTCTTCCTCGCCCGGCGCGGGCGCGGGGCCCATGCCGAGCAGCCCGTTCTCGCTGTGCAGGAAGATTTCCTTGCTCGGGTCGAGGTGGTTCGCCACCAGCGTCGGCACGCCGATACCGAGGTTCACGTACGCGCCTTCGGGGATGTCCTGGGCGACGCGCTTGGCCATTTCATCGCGGGTCAGTCGTTTCATTTCAGGTCTCCTCAAGCGGCTTGCGATGCGTGTTCGGCGGCCAGCTCGGCCGCGTGCGCGGCCTGCGGCACCTCGACGATGCGCTGGACGAAAATGCCCGGCGTCACGATGTGTTCCGGGTTCAGCGCGCCGAGCGGCACGACTTCCGACACCTGCACGATCGCCACCTTCGCGGCGCTGGCCATGATCGGCCCGAAGTTGCGTGCCGTCTTGCGATACACGAGATTGCCCCAGCGGTCGCCCTTGTACGCCTTCACGAGCGCGAAATCGGCGTGGATCGGCGTCTCGAACACATACGGCTTGCCGTCGATCACGCGCGTTTCCTTGCCTTCCGCGAGCTTGGTGCCGTAACCCGTCGGCGTGAAGAAGCCGCCGATGCCGGCGCCCGCCGCGCGGATGCGCTCCGCGAGGTTGCCCTGCGGCACGAGCTCCAGCTCGATCTCGCCCGCGCGGTACAGTCCGTCGAATATCTGCGAGTCGCTCTGGCGCGGGAACGAGCAGATGATCTTGCGCACCTGCTTCGCCTTCAGCAGCGCCGCGAGGCCCGTCTCGCCGTTACCCGCGTTGTTGTTGACGATCGTCAGGTCGCGCGCGCCCTGTTCGATCAGCGCGTCGATCAGCTCGGACGGCATGCCTGCCGTGCCGAAGCCGCCGATCATGATTGTCGCGCCGTCGTGGATGTCGGCCACCGCCGACTGAAGCGATTCGAAAATCTTGTTGACCATGTCTCTTCCTGATACGAACCCGCGGCTCGATGCGCGGCCTGTCGAGGGGACACGCGCGTGCCGCGTGCCGCGCCGGGGCCGATGTCGATCCCGGTTTTGTTCGCTATTCGAACCTAGATTCGATTAGCGAACGATGGCCGATCATAGAGTCGCGCACAGCGCGTTGTCAAGGCGGGTTGCCTCGGGGGCCGCTGCGTCGTCGAACGGCAAGCCGACGTAGTTTTCGGCGAGCGCCTGCGCGGCGGCCCGCGAGCGCGTCACGTATTTGAGCTCGGCAAACTTCAGGCGATTGACGAACGGCGAGTCTTCCGGCGACGAATGCAGCATGTTCGTCATGAAGTACGAGAAGTGCTCGGCGCGCCACACGCGCTCGAGGCAGGTCGCGGAATACGTGTCGAGCAGCGTCGCGTCGCCGTTGCGGTAGCGCGCGCCGAGCGCGCGGGACAGCGCGCGGACGTCGGCTACCGCCAGGTTCATCCCCTTCGCGCCGGTCGGCGGCACGATGTGCGCGGCGTCACCGGCGAGGAACAGGCGCCCGTGCTGCATCGTCTCGGACACGAAGCTGCGCATCGGCGTCACGCTTTTCTGCGTGATCCGGCCCTCGGTCGGCGTCCAGCCCGTGTCGTTCGAGAAGCGCGTGTGCAATTCGTCCCAGATCCGCGTGTCGGACCATTCGGTGAGGTCTTCATCGGGCTTGCACTGCAGGTACAGGCGCGTGACCGTCGGCGAGCGCATCGAGAACAACGCGAAACCGTTGTCGTGATGCGCGTAGACGAGTTCGTCGAGCGACGGCGCCGCGTCGGCGAGGATGCCGAGCCACGCGAACGGATAGACGCGCTCGAACGTGTTCAGTCGTTCCGCCGGAATCGTCTGGCGCGCGATGCCATGGAAGCCGTCGCAACCGGCGATGTAGTCGCAGTCGATGCGGTCCTCGCGGCCGTCGGCGTGCTTGAACGTGACGAACGGGTGCTCGCCCTCGACGTCGTGCAGCGCGACGTCGCTCACTTCGAAGTGCATCGCGTGGCCATGCTCGACGCCGGCCGCGATCAGGTCGCGCACCACTTCGTGCTGGCTGTAGACGGTAATCGCGCGCCCGCCGGTCAGCTCCGACAGGTCGATGCGGTGGCGCTGGCCCGAGAACAGCAGTTCGATACCGTGATGTTCGAGCCCTTCGCGGCGCATCCGGTCGCCGAGGCCGGCTTCGTTCAGCGTGTCGACCGTGCCCTGCTCCAGCACGCCGGCGCGGATGCGGTTCTCGCAGTATTCGCGCGAACGCGCTTCGACGAGGATGGAATCGACGCCTTGCAGGCGCAGCAGATGAGAAAGCAAAAGGCCGGACGGACCGGCGCCGATGATGGCGACCTGGGTGCGCATTGTTCGTCTCCTGAACATTGGTTCGAGTAATGGAACCCATTTGAGCGCTTTCCCGACTATGCGGCAATGCGATTCAGGAGATATGTTGTATACGTTTTGACGATACTGGCCCGGCGATGGATGCGCTCGATCTGAACCTCATTCCCTACCTCGTCGCACTCGACGACACGCGCAACGTGAGCCGCGCGGGCGACCTGCTCGGCGTCAGCCAGCCGCGCGTGAGCACGGCGCTCGGCCGCCTGCGCGAGTACTTCGGCGATCCGCTGTTCGTGCGCACGTCGCGCGGGATGGAGCCGACGCCGCGCGCGCTCGCGCTGCTGCCGGCCGCCCGCGACGCGCTCGCGCAGATCGAGCGCGGCCTCGTCGCGCCGCACGATTTCGACCCGGCCGCGAGCACGCACACGTTCTCGATCGCGCTGTCGGACGTCGGCGAGATCGTGTTCCTGCCGAAGCTGCTGCAGGCGTTCGCGACGCGCGCGCCGCACGCGAACCTGCGCTCGGTCTCGCTCGCGCACGACGAAGTCGGCCGTGGCCTCGAAGCCGGTTCGATCGATCTCGCGGTGGGCTACTTCCCGGATCTCGACGGCAACAACTTCTTCCAGCAGCGCTTGTTCACGCACCGGTTCGTGTGCCTGATGCGGCGCGGCCATCCGTTCGAGCAGGCGCCGCCGTTCACGGTCGAGCAATTCCTCACGTGCGGGCACGCGGTGGTGCGCGCCGAAGGCCGCAGCCAGGAAGTGCTCGAGAAATATCTCGCGAAGCAGCGCATGCAGCGCCGCGCGGTACTCGAGACGCCGCACTTCATGAGCCTGCCGTTCATCCTGAGCCGCACCGACCTGATCGCGACGGTCCCGCATGCGATCGGCTACGCATATGCGGCCGAGCATGCGTTCATCGTGCCGGTCGAGCCGCCGCTGGCGCTGCCGCGCTTCGACCTGAAGCAGCACTGGCATCGCAAGTACCACAACGATCCGCGCACCGCGTGGCTGCGCGGCGTCGTCGCGTCGCTGTTCAACGACGAGCAGGACGAATGGCCGCAGTGAAGTGAGTGCCGGGCCGCACACGCGCCCCGCGAAAGCATGAAACAATGCCCGGATTCCGCGCCGCCCCGGCGGCGGCATTCAATGGAGCAGATAGATGGCTAAAAAGAAGTCCGCGCGGCCCGAGCCGGCCGCATCCCGCCCGAGCCGTGAAGAAGCGGAAGACGCCGTTCGTGTGCTGTTGCGCTGGGCCGGCGACGATCCCGCGCGCGAAGGCCTGATCGACACGCCCGCACGTGTCGTGCGCGCCTATGAGCAGTTCTTCGCCGGCTATGCGCTGGAGCCGCGCGACATCCTCGCGCGCACGTTCAGCGAAGTTGACGGCTACGACGAAATGATCGTGCTGAAGGACATCCGCTTCGAGAGCTACTGCGAGCACCACATGGTGCCGATCATCGGCCGCGCGCACGTCGCCTATCTGCCGAACCATCGCGTGGTCGGCATCTCGAAGCTCGCGCGCCTCGTCGACGCGTTCGCGAAGCGCCTGCAGATCCAGGAAAAGATGACCGTCCAGATCGCCGACACGCTGTTCGACGTGCTGGAGCCGAAGGGCGTCGGCGTGATCCTCGAAGCCGCGCACCAGTGCATCTCGACGCGCGGCGTGCACAAGCCGGGCGTCGAGATGGTCACGTCGCGCATGCTCGGCTCGTTCCGCACCGATCCGTCGACGCGGCGCGAATTCCTGTCGATCGTCGCGAATCCTTCTTCAGTGAACCTGACGAATACGTAATGGAGCAGACGAAGCAAGCGGCACACGCGCCCGTCGTGCTCGTGACCGGCGCCGCGCGCCGGGCCGGGCGCGCGTTCGCCGAGTATTTCGCCGCGCACGGCTATCGCACCGCGGTGCATTACGACCGTTCGGCCGATGCCGCGCAGGCAGCGGCCCGTGCGATCGCCGACCGCGGGCACGATTCGGTAGCGCTGCAGGCCGACCTGTCGGATGCCGCGCAGATCACCGCGCTGATCGACCAGGTGTATGCGCGCTACGGGCGCCTCGACGTGCTCGTCAACAACGCATCGGTGTTCTGGCAGGACCATTTCCCGAGCTTCGACCTCGCGGCGTTCGACCAGGCGTGGGCCGTCAACTGCCGCGCGCCGATCCTGCTCACGCGCGCGTTCTACGAACGGGCTCGCGCGGCCGGCGCGCAGGGTGTCGTCGTGAATGTGGTCGACCAGAAGATCAAGGAAAACTTTCACCGCGACCATTTCAGCTATACGGTCGCGAAGGCCGCGCTCGGCAACCTCACGCAGATGCTCGCGCTGTCGTCCGCGCCGGTGCTGCGCGTGAATGCGGTGTTCCCCGGGCTGATGCTGCCGAGCGACGACCAGACGCAAGCCGACTTCGAACACGCGAGCCGCGCATCGACGCCGCTCGCGCGCATCGCGGGCCCCGACGATGTGGCGAGCGCGATCCTGATGCTGACGGGCAATGCGTACAACGGCGTGGATTTCGTCGTCGATGCGGGGCAGAACCTGATCCGCGTCGACCAGGACGTGCTGTACAAGCACCGCGCGCCCGACGGCAAGCACTGACCGGTGTGCGCCGTGGCGGCCGGCAGCCGTCGGCCGCGCGCCGCGTTACGGCTTGTCGGCGCTCCCGCCTTCGCGAACCTTGCCCTGCGCGACGCTCGTGCCGGGCGGCACGCTGTGCGTGAGCCATACGTTGCCGCCGATCACCGAGCCGCGCCCGATCGTCACGCGGCCGAGAATCGTCGCGCCCGCGTAGATCACCACGTCGTCCTCGACGATCGGGTGCCGCGCATTGCCCTTGACCAGCGCACCGTCGCCATCGGCGGGGAAGCTCTTCGCGCCGAGCGTGACGGCCTGGTACACGCGCACGCGCTCGCCGATGATCGCCGTCTCGCCGATCACGACGCCCGTGCCGTGGTCGATGAAGAAGCTCGGGCCGATCTGCGCACCCGGGTGGATGTCGATGCCGGTAGCCGAGTGGGCGATTTCATTGATGAATCGCGCCAGCAGCGGCACGCCCAGCCGGTGCAGCGCGTGTGCGAGCCGGTGATGCATCATCGCCAGCACGCCGGGGTAGCACAGCAGGATCTCGGTAATGTGCTGCGCGGCCGGATCGCCGGCATACGCGGCCTGGATATCGCTGACGAGCAGCGCGCGGACCGCCGGCAACTGCCGGCCGAATTCGCGCGCGATTTCGAACGCGCGTTCGTCGAGCTCCGCGAACGGCGTATCGGCATGCTCGGGCAGGAACGGCAGCGCGCGGCGGATCTGTTCGGACAGAATGCGCAGCGTGCTCTCGAGCGTGTGGCCGACGTAGAAGTCGACGCTTTCGTCGGTCAGATCGGGGGCGCCGTAGTGCGTCGGAAACATCGACGCGCGCAGGCCGGTCACAATCTTGCAGATCGCATCGCGCGACGGCAGTTCGCGAATGCCACGCGGATGGCGCGTACGATGGAGTTCCTCGCGCGACTCGCGCAAGCCGGCAACGATTTCTTCAAGGCCCCACTGACGGGCGGGTGATGTCGACATATGCCAATGCAGGCGGCCGCGCTCGGTCGCACGGCCGCTAATAAAGTGACGGGTTCCGCAAGATTACCGCGTTTTCCGTCCGGGAGCGGCACGCCGGGGATCGGCCGGACGGCCGATGGCACTGGATCGCGACGGCGTCAGATCGTGATGCTGCTCGCGTCGATCCATCGCACGGCCCAGTCGCGCGCGTGCGCGATCGCGTCGCTTTCGTCGTTGAACTGGAGCTCGATCGGGAAAAATCGGTTCGCAACGAGTTCCCCGTCGCTCGATCGGGAGATCACGACGTAGGGTTTGAACGAACCGTCACTGGTACGCGCGGGCGCGCAGTTCAACAGATAACCGCGGTGCGTGAAGGCAGTAGTCGCTTGCATGAATCCGCCACCTCTAGTCCCTTGCTTTGTTGTTCACTACCCGTCTTTAAGGGTGCTGCGGCCCCCCGGCGCGGGCAGAGGCGGCGCGACCGAATCCCCTGTCGCCGCTTCGCAGGAAAAGAATCATACTCTGTAGAAAACGGGTCTTCTAGCTGAAATAAATCATGACAAATCAGTGCGCGTCGCGCGACCGCGGCGATCGCCCGCGCGCCTTTTCCCGTCACGCCCGGAACGGGATTTGCTTCGATCCGGAACGCTTCGCCGCGAGGAGAGCCGCGATGGAATCATCCGATCAAACCGATCGTTCGCGTCCGCGCAGCATCGAGCTCGACAACGACGACACGCACGACAGCACGGTCGACACCGACGGCAAGAACCGTGAGGCGTCGCGCCTTGCCGGCGGCGGACCGATCTCGCCCGACGAAATCACGCGCAGCAACGCGTCGCTCGTCAATGCGATGCCGGAAGCCGGCGACGGCTTCGCCGGTTTCGACAGCCGCCCCGGCGGCAATCATCCGGCGTTCGCGCTGCGTGCCGGCTACATGGTGATCGAGAAGGGCTTCGACGCGCCGCCGCCCATGAGCGACGCGCTGTTCGGCCCCGTCCACCGGATGTACGGCAGCACGTACTGGCCCGGCCACCAGCGTCGGCCGGAACGCGTCTTCGAGCTGACCGCCGTGCCGAGATAGCCGGCGCGGCGTTTGAATCGATCGTTCGATTGCGACCCGGTATCGGCCGACAGCCGATGGCCGGGGATCGACATACGCGATCGTGTGCCGATCCTGCACCGGCAACCGCACGATGCACGATGCACGAACGAACGATTCCACGCAGCGGCACCGGCAGTGCCATGCACGTCGTGAATTGCGCTGACGCACATGCGTTGATCGAGGTCATGTCGAAACGCCGCGGTTGCGATTGAATGGCGATGCGGGCAATGCATCCGCGTGACCGTCGTGCCGTGTCGATGCGATCGGCGTGCGCGTGTGCGTGCGCCACGCGCGACGCCGATGCGCGCGCATGCCTTCCCGCCGACGATGCAGACAACAGCGACCACCACGTCGCACGACACGCGTCGCGCGTCGCAGCATGCGCCAGATGCATGCCAGTGCGCCGCGGAAACGGAAGCGGCGCCGCCGCGCGGCACGACCGGCACCTCACTGCAAAGTCCCGGTCATTGGTTTACTCTGCCTCGCAGCCTTGCGCATTGCCCAGCCCGATCGGCCATCCGGCCGACTTCGTTTCAACCCGCCACTCGGAGACACTATGTACAAGCGTATTCTGGTTGCCGTCGACGGCAGCGACACGTCCCGCCATGCGTTCGATGCCGCGCTGGCGCTCGCGAAATCGCACGGTGCCGAGCTGCAACCGTTCTACGTCGTCGAGAACGCCGCGATCTACTACAACGTGCCCGGCTACGATCCATCCGTGCTGCGCGATCAGCTCGTCGCGCAGGGCAACGCACTCGCGAAGGATTTCACCGCGCTGATGCAGGCAGCGGGCGTGAAAGGCGAGACGAAGCTGGGCGAAGCGACGTCGCTCAACGACGTGTCGTCACTGATCCTCGACGGCGCGAAAGCGTTCGGTGCCGATCTCATCGTACTCGGCACGCACGGCCGCCGCGGGTTCCGCCGTCTCGTGCTCGGCAGCATCGCCGAGCAATGCGTGCGCCACGCGACGCTGCCCGTGCTGCTGATTCCGGCTGCCGCCAACGTCGACGAACCGGCCGCGTAAACAGCGTTCGGCATGCGCGGGCAGTCGCGACGTTTTGTCACCCGACAGCGCCAAGTTGCGGTGGGACAATGATTCCGTCGATTCAACGCCGGAGTAAACGATCATGCTGACGCCCGTCGCCACACGTCCCGCCGCCACGCCTCATGCCGGTAGCTGGGCTCCTCGCCAGGCCGCGCACTGCTCGTCGTGCGCAATGCGGCACCTGTGCATGCCGCAGGGCCTGGCGCCCGAAGCGCTCAGTCGCCTCGAGTCGGTCATCTGCGCGGCGCGCCCCGTCAAGCGCGGCGAAGCGTTGTTCCGCGAAGGCGACGCATTCGACAACCTGTACGCCGTGCGCTCGGGTTCATTGAAAACCGTCGCGACCCGCCACGACGGCCGCGAGCAGGTCACCGGCCTGCATCTCGCCGGCGAAGCGCTCGGCCTCGACGGCATCTGCGACGACACGCATCCGCGCACCGCGGTCGCGCTGGAAGACAGCTCGGTCTGCGTGATTCCGTACAGCGCGCTCAAGACGCTCTGCTCGGAAGCCGGTTCGATGCAACTGCGCATGCACAAGCTGATGAGCGAACAGATCGTGCGCGAAACGTCGCAAACGATGCTGCTCGGTTCGCTGAATGCCGAAGAACGTGTCGCCGCATTCCTGCTCGACGTCTCGTCGCGCTACCTGAAGCGCGGTTACTCGCCGTCGGAATTCAACCTGCGGATGACACGCGAAGACATCGGCAGCTACCTCGGCATGACGCTCGAAACGGTCAGCCGCACGCTGTCGAAATTCCAGAAGCGCGGCCTGATCGAAATGCAGGGCCGCCACGTCCAGATCGTCGATTTCGACGGTTTGCATCACGTCTGATGTGATGCCGCACGGCGCGCCCCTCTCGCGCGCCGCCTGCGTCACGCGATCGGTCAATCGAGAAACAGCGCGGCGCGCGCCTTCAGCGCCGCGCTGAAATCGTCGAGCCAGCCGATCGACAAACGCCAGCTCTGCCAGTAAAGGTCGATGTCGATCGTTCGCCCGCGCGACATGTCGACCAGTTCACCCGCCGCCAGTTGGCGGTCGACCATCCGGTCCGGACACATCCCCCATCCCAATCCCGTTTCGCACGCACGCAGGTAGCCCGCGACGTGCGGTATCCAGTGCTGCGGCGGATCGAGATCCGCGCGCGTCACGCGCCGGATGAAACGCGCCTGCAGCCCGTCCTTCGGATTGAACATCACGCACGGCGCGCGGCGCAGCGCATCGCGCGTGATGCCCGCGTCGAAGTAGCGTTCGTAAAACGCCGGCGAGCACACCGCGCGATAGCGGATGCGCCCGAGCCGCTCCGACCGACACCCCTGGATCGGCTCCGCCTGCGCGGTCACCGCGCCCTGCACGCTGCCGTCGCGAATGCGCGACGCCGTGTAATCCTGGTCGTCGATCACGAGGTCGAGCAACGTCTCGCGCTCCGTGCAGAACGGCCCGACCGCGTCGATGAACCACGTCGCGACGCTGTCGTCGTTGACGGCCACGCGCAACGTCGGCCACGCGCTCGCGATCTGGCCCGGCAACGCCGGCATCCGGCCCCCCAGCTCGGCCTCGAGCAGTTGCACGCGCTCGGTATGCCGGCACAGCAGCGCCCCCGACGTCGTCGCAACGCATGGCTGCCCGCGCTTGACGAGCACGCTGCCGACCCGCTCCTCCAGCAGTTTCACGCGCTGCGACACGGCCGATGCCGTGACGTTCAGTTCCTTGGCCGCCCGCTCGAACGAGCCGTGCCGGATCACGGCCGCGAGGGCATCGAGCAACGCGTAGTCGAGCATTAGATTTCCTTAATCGGCATTAGGTGATTTAGCTTCTCTTATTTTCAGGCTGACCGCAGACTAGCGCTACCCGATTCATCCGTCCACTGCTTCCACTGTTGTCACCCACCATGAACTGGCTCGCTTTTTCCCACGGCGCCGTACTCTGCGGATCGCTCATCGTCACCATCGGCGCGCAGAACGCATTCGTGCTGCGGCAGGGCATCATGCGCTCGCACGTCGGCAAGATCGTGCTGCTGTGCGCACTGTCCGACATGATCCTGATCGGCGCGGGCGTCGGCGGCGCATCGGTGCTCGTCGAACGCTATCCGACCTTCGTCCACGCGGTGCTGTACCTCGGCCTCGCGTATCTCGCGTGGTTCGGCATCAACGCGCTGCGCCGCGCGTTCAAGCCGGGCCACGAAACGCTCGACGTGCGCGGCGACGCGGTCGCGCCGCCGCCGCAGAGCGGCCTCGCGATCGTGCTGATGACGCTCGCGTTCACGTGGCTCAACCCGCACGTGTATCTCGACACGTTCCTGCTGATCGGCACGGCCGGCGCACGCGAGCCGGAAGGCGCGCGGCTCGCGTTCGCGATCGGCGCGATGTCGGTCAGCGTCGTGTGGTTCCTCGGGCTCGGCTACGGTGCGCGGCTGCTGGCACCGTGGTTCCGCAAGGCCATGGCGTGGCGCGTGCTGGATGGCGCGATCGGCAGCATGGTGCTGTTTCTCGCGGCGGTGCAGTTGCGCTGACCGGTTCACCGTCGCACGGGCGGCCGCTCGCCGCCCATCGTCCCGCCCGCTCCGGCGCCACGCTGGAGCATCCCTTCCCGCCCTTCCACCCGCTCCCGCCCACGCGCGGTTCCGCGCCCCGCCGCGCCAGCCGCAACAAAAATCGGTTCCCGATCGAACGCAGCCACGCGAAGCGCTCACGCAACGGCCGGGGTGTCCGTCAACTGCGTCAAACCGCCTGCCATCGCGACGGCGCGCCGCCTGCACGAATCGGAGCGATCGGCGAGAATGTCCGGCGTCCCGCGACAACGGCGTGACCGCACCGCGTACCCCGTCGTCTCGCCGTGATCGTTGCGGCCCATCCCGAAGTTCCATTCCGTCACCCCGCAGATATCGGAGCAGAACATGGCACTACGCACCCTCGGCACGTCGACCATCCAGGTTTCGCCGCTCGCGTTCGGCGGCAACGTCTTCGGCTGGACCGTCGACGAGAACACGTCGTTCGCGCTGCTCGACGCGCTCGCCGACACCGGCATCAACTTCATCGACACGGCCGACGTCTATTCGGCCTGGGCCCCCGGCAACAGCGGCGGCGAATCGGAAACGATCATCGGCAAGTGGCTCAAGCGCTCCGGCAAGCGCGAACAGGTCGTGATCTCGACCAAGGTCGGCCTGCTGGCCGCGCGCGCGGGGCTGACCCGCGACAACATCCTGAAAGCCGCCGACGATTCGCTGCGCCGCCTGCAGACCGACTACATCGACCTGTATTTCTCGCACAGCGATCTCGCCGATACGGCCCCGCTCGAAGAAACGCTCGGCGCCTATCAAACGCTGATCGACACAGGCAAGGTGCGCATCATCGGCGCATCGAACTACAGCGGCGCACGGCTGCGCGAAGCGGCCGACATCAGCAAGCGCGACGGCCTGCCCGCGTACCAGGTCATCCAGCCAGAGTACAACCTGCTCGACCGCGCCGACTACGAGCGCGATCTCGAACCGGTCGTGCGCGACCTGAAGCTCGGCGTTGTCAACTATTACGCGCTCGCGAGCGGCTTCCTGTCGGGCAAGTACCGCAGCGAGGCCGACCTGAAGAAGAGCGTGCGCGGCGATCGCGTCGCTGGGTATCTCAATGAACGCGGGCTGCGTATCCTCGCCGCGCTCGATGCGGTGGCCGAGAAGCACGGCACGCAGCCGGCCGCGATTGCGCTCGCCTGGCAGATCGCGCGGCCAACGATCACCGCGCCGATCGCGAGCGCGACGTCGCTGGCGCAGCTGGAATCGCTCGGCGATGCGATTCGCGTTCAGCTCGATCAGGATGACGTTCGCCGGATAGACGAAGCCAGCGCGAGCTGAAGTCGCTGGTAGCAGGCCGGTCGATCGGATCGCGCAGTCCGTGCGTCGTCGTCGAATCCGGCGCGTTCGTCGACAACACCGGCAGCGGCCGCCCATCGACGGATTGCGGATTTGCGATGCGTCGGTGATGCCGCGCATCGTGTCCGGCAACACGAACGCGCCGACGATCATGATCGCGGAGCGCTGTGCGGAGTTCATGCTGGCGGAGTAACGCAACGCCGCACGCAGGCGCTTTCGTTCACGACAATAAAAAACGGCGCGTGAGACACGCGCCGCCACATCAACTGCCGGAATCAGCCCCCGTCCGCCCGCGCCGCGTCGCGCAGCGCCATCGGCGACGCACCATAGCGATCGCGAATCGCACGGCTGAAGTGGGCCTGGCTCGAAAAGCCCCAGCGAAACGCGATCTCGCCAACGCTCGTCTTGCGCAGCCGCGCATCGGTCAGCTCGCGATGCGCATGCGACAGCCGCTCCGACCAGATGTGCTGCGTGATCGACTCGCCTTCGGCCGCGAAAAGCCGGCTCAGATGCCGCAGCGACAGTCCGACCGCGTCGGCGACGGCCTGCGGCCCGAGCTCCGGGTCGCCGAGATGCGTCGCGACGTACTGCTTCGCGGTCAGCAGATACGACAGCGACGCACGCGACGTGCCTGCACCGTTCACCTCCGCATCGATGAGTTCCGCGATCAGCGTGCGCGTGTGTTCGGCGAACCGCGCAGCGTCACGCTCGACCGGATCCTTCATGAAGCGCTCGACGTTCGCGCGCAAGGTCGCGCCGAGCATCGCGCCCGCGCCGGGTTTCGGCGCGATCCGCAGCGGCAGCGCCGCCAGTTCCGCATCGAGCCGGTCGTCGAACGTCGTGATCGGAATATCGATCAGCAGCTGCCGCATCGGCGTCAGGAATCCGAACAGATAAGGGACGCGCGTGTCGTAGACGACGACATCGCCGGCGTCCGCGAGCAGGCAACGGTCCCGCTGGATGAAATACGCGCGCCCGCTCAGGATCTGGCACGCGAACAGCGACTCCTTCGGCAACTGGCGCACCAGCGCGGGGCTGCGCTCGATCACGTGATCCTGGCCGCTGATGTCCGCGATGCCGAGGCCCGGCAGCGCGATATCGGTCTTCTCGACCTCGAGCCCGGCCGGCGACAGCGACGAACAGCGCAGCCCGACCAGCGTCGCCGCATTGAACGCATCCCAGTACGCCATCCTGTCGCGCACCGGCACGTCGGCCGTCGAGCCTCGCGTGCGGGAAAAAACGGTCGTATTCGTCACGTCGCCTCCTGCTGGCGCCTGTCGTGCGGAGCAGCACGGATTGGGGGATGGTTCGTCCGGAATTTGTTGCGATGCAATGTCCGGCGCGATCAAGCAATGCGTCCAGCCCAGTCAAGAGCGGCGCGCACCGGCTGGCTAAAGTCGAGCCCACGACACCCCCTATACCAGGAGACAAACCGTGGTCGACAAAGCCGTAGCCGAATTCTGGCAAAACATTCCGCCGATTGCCAATCCGTTCAAGCCCGATGCACTGCCCGAAGCGTACATCGCGAACGCGGCCACCGACGACGAGCGCTATTACGTTCCGTTCACCGAAACAGTTTCGTCGCGGCCGCTGTGGATCTCGCCGTCGCAGAACAAATGGTGCGACATCCTGATGGCCAAGGAAGCAGGGCTCGTGAACCGGCACTATCACCCGCACGAGGTGTTCGCTTACACGCTGTCGGGCAAGTGGGGTTATCTGGAGCACGAATGGACCGCGACGCGCGGCGATTTCGTGTACGAAACACCGGGCGAAGGCCACACGCTCGTCGCGTTCGATCACCCGGAGCCGATGCGCGCGTTCTTCATCGTCAAGGGGCCGCTGATCTGGCTCGACGAAGCAGGCAATCCCGACGGCTACTTCGACGTGCATTCGTACATCGCGATGTGCAAGGCGCATTACGAGAAGGTCGGCCTCGGGACGCAAGCGATCGAGAAGCTGTTCCGCTGACGCGCGGCGAGGCTCACCATGACATCCCCTTCCTCCTCCCGATCCGCGTGGACGTACGAGAACAGGCTGCTGCTGATCCTGTTCATGACGTTCGGCTTCGTGTTCTTCGACCGCCTCGCGCTGTCGTTCCTGTTCCCGTTCATGTCGGCCGAGCTGCACCTGACGAACACGCAGCTCGGCATGGTGTCGTCCGCGCTCGCGCTCACGTGGGCATTGTCCGGCGCGGCGACGGGCGCGTGGTCCGATGCGCGCGGCACGCGCAAGCCGCTGCTGATCGCGGCCGTGCTCGGCTTTTCCGTGTGCTCGGCGCTGTCGGGGCTCGTCGGCGGCTTCGCGAGCCTGATCGCGTTCCGCGCGCTGATGGGCATCGCCGAAGGCCCCGTGCTGCCGCTGTCGCAGTCGCTGATGGTCGAAAGCTCGACGCCGAGCCGCCGCGGGCTGAACATGGGCCTGCTGCAAGGCTCGGCCGCCGGCCTGCTCGGCGCGATGATCGGCCCGCCGGTGGTCATCGGCATCGCGACCACGTACGGCTGGCGCGAGGCGTTCTACGTGTCGTGCATTCCGGGCTTCCTGATCGCGTTCTGCATCTGGCGCTGGGTGCGCGAAGTGCCGCCCGGCGGCGTGCGGCACGCGCAGGCCGAACCCGCCGGCGCACCGGCCGCGAGCGGCGCGACCGTCAGCCGCTGGGCATTGCTGAAGGAGCGCAACATCCTGCTCTGCATGTTGATCAGCTGCTTCTTCCTGACGTGGTTCATCGTGATCATCTCGTTCGCGCCGGTGTTCCTCGTGGAAAGCCGCCACCTGTCGCCTTCCGACATGGGCGTCGTGATGACCTGCCTCGGCGCCGCGTGGGTGTTCTGGGGCTTCGCGGTGCCGGCGATCTCCGACCGGATCGGCCGCAAGCCGACGATGATCGCGTTCGCGCTGATCGCGGCCGTGTGCCCGGTCGTGATGATCCATGCCGGCTCGCTGTGGGCGCTCGGCGCGCTCGTGTTCGCCACGTACACGGGCCTCGGCTGCTTCACGCTGTTCATGGCGACGATCCCGGCCGAAACGGTGCCGCCGCGCGCGATCGCCAGCGCGCTCGGCCTGATCATGGGCGCCGGCGAGCTGATCGGCGGCTTCGTCGCACCGACCGTCGCCGGCTTCGCCGCGGACAAGTACGGCCTGCCGTTCGCGATGTGGACGTCGGCCGCCGGCGCGATCCTCGCGTGCGTGCTGTCGTTCGGCCTCGTCGAGACGGCGCCCGCCGTGCTGCGCAAGCGCGCACTCGCCGGCTCGGCCGCGAGCCGCCTCGATGCACAAAACCTCGGAGGCCACTGACATGCGGGCACTTCAATGGCATGGCCCGCGCGACGTCCGTCTCGTCGAAATCGACACGCCGCGCGTCGGCCCCGGTGACGTGCGCATCGCGGTCGCGTACTGCGGAATCTGCGGCAGCGACCTGCACGAATATGCGGACGGCCCGCACGCGATTCCGGTCGACACGCCGCATCCGCTGTCGCGCCGCACCGCGCCGCTGACGCTCGGCCACGAGTTCTGCGGCACCGTCGTCGAAGTCGGCGACGGTGTGACGGCGCTGCGCGCGGGCGATCGCGTCGCGGTCGAGCCCGAGTATCGCTGCAGCCAGTGCGCGTATTGCCGCTCGGGGTCATACAACCTGTGCGTGTCGATGGGCTTCGCCGGGTTGATGGGCGACGGCGGCATGGCCGACTTCGCGGTCGTGCCGGCGTACATGCTGCATCGCCTGCCTGATCACGTGAGTCTCGAACAGGCCGCGGTGATGGAGCCGGCGGCTGTCGCGCTGCACGCGTTGCGGCGTGGCGAACTGCGGCTCGGCGAGACCTGCGCGGTATTCGGGCTCGGGCCGATCGGCCTGCTGCTGATCATGCTCGCGAAGCTGCAGGGGGCGACCACGATCGTGGCCGTCGACGTCTCGCCCGAACGGCTCGCGGCGGCCGCGCGCTTCGGCGCCACGCATACGTTCGACGCGCGCGCACTCGGTGCAACCGCGCTGCAGGACGCGATCCGCGCGGCCACGGGCGGGCTCGGCGTCGATGCGAGTTTCGAAGCGGCCGGGCTGCCGGCCACGTTCGAATCCGCGATGCAGGCACTGCGCAAGGGCGGCCGCGTCGTGATGGTCGGCCTGATGCCGCATGCCGGCTTCGACGCGTTCCGCGCGGTCAACGACGAGCTGACCTTCACGGCGAGCGTCGGCTACCGGCATGCGTACGAAGACCTGCTGCGCATCGTCGCGTCGGGCGCGCTCGACCTCACGTCGATCGTCACGCGCACCGTGTCGCTCGAAGACGCCGTCGCCGACGGCTTCGACGCGCTGCTCGCCGACCGCGCGCAAATCAAGATCCTCGTTTCACCCGCGCAACGGCCAGCCCGTCGCGCACACACCATCGGGAGCGTCGAGCATGAGTCGTCAGTGGGCGTTTGAAGGCAAGACCGTCGTCGTGACGGGCGGCACGTCGGGCATCGGTGCGCGCACGGCGATGCGGTTCGCGGAAGCCGGCGCGTCGGTCGTCGCGCTCGGGCTCGATGCGGCCGGCCCGCATGCGCCCGTGCATTTGGGCGTTCGCTGCGTGGAACTCGACGTGACCGACAGCGATGCGCTGACGCGCACGATCGCGGCGCTGCCGCGGCTCGACGTGCTCGTCAACGGCGTCGGCATCAGCCGGCACGCGGACGAATACCGGATGGACCAGTTCGAGCTCGTGCTGAACGTGAACCTGACGTCGGTGATGCGGGCCTCCGACGCCGCGCGGCCGGCGCTGTCGGCGCATGGCGGGAGCATCGTCAACGTGGCGTCGATGTACACGTACTTCGGCAGCAAGGACCGCCCCGCGTACAGCGCAAGCAAGGGTGGCATCGCGCAGCTCACGCGCTCGCTCGCGCAGGCGTGGGCCGAGCGCGGCATTCGCGTGAACGCGGTCGCGCCAGGCTGGATCGACACGCCGCTCAGCAGCGGCCTGATGGCCGACATGCACGCATCGCGGCGCATCCTCGAACGCACGCCGCTCGGGCGCTGGGGCACGGCCGACGAAGTCGCGGACGTGATCCTGTTCCTGTGCTCGCCCGGCGCGTCGTTCGTAACCGGCGCGGTCGTGCCGGTGGATGGCGGGTATTCGACGGTCTAGCGCGCGGCTCGGCTGACATCGGCTGGCATCGGCGAGGCCGCGACTTCTGCCGATGCCCGTCACCAACCGGCTTCCTTCGGTTGCCACTGAACCGGGATTCATCCGGTTCGACCTTGTTCAAATCAATCAGTAGTCCAATCAAAAATATCCGCCCCAATCGGAAACATGTGAGGAGCACATTGGAGATGACGAAAAAGACCTTTCTGGCGCTCGCGGCATGCGCCCTTCCCGCCGTGTCGTTCGCGCAGAGCAGCGTGACGATGTTCGGGCTGATGGATGCCGGCATCAGCTACGTCAGCAATCAAGGCGGCCACGGCGCCGCGAAGTTCGACGACAACATCTTCTTCCCGAACCTGCTCGGTTTCGAAGGCAAGGAGGATCTCGGCGCGGGCACGCGCGCGATCTTCCGGCTCGTCAACCAGTATTCGCTCGGCAACGGCTCGCTCATCGGCGGCGGGCTGTTCGCGCGCACGGCCTACGTCGGGCTGCAGAACGACCGGTACGGCACGCTGACGCTCGGCAACCAGTACGAGTTCATGGTCGACGCGCTGGCCGCGAGCGGCAACGAGATCGCGCAGGATCTCGTCGGCCTGTACGGCTTTCGCAACGGCCCGTTCGACAAGCTCGCGCTCCCGAACAACCCGACCGGCGCCTTCGACTGGGATCGCGTCGCGGGCAGCAATCGCGTCGCGAATTCGGTCAAGTACACGAGCCCGTCGCTGTCGGGCCTGACCTTCGGCGCGCTGTACGGCTTCGGGAACGTCGCGGGGTCGGTCGGCGCGAACAACACGGTCAGCGTCGGCGCGAGCTACGACAACGGCCCGTTCGGCGCGGGCGCGGCCTATACGAACCAGAAGTACGGCGCGACGGACGGGCTGCCGCCGACCAGCGTGCGCAACTGGGGCGCGGGCGTGCACTACACGCTCGGCACGGTCACGGGGAAAGCGCTCTTCACGACCGTACGCAACGCGCAGAACGGCGCGGGCGCATGGTCGGCGGAAGCCGGCGCCGCATGGCGGCCGTCGCCGGCGTGGGTGATCGGCTCGAGCTACACGTACATGAAGGGCAACGACACGCTCGGCAACGCGCACGCGCACCAGCTCCTGGCCGCCGTCCAGTACTGGCTGTCGAAACGCACGATGGTGTACGTGGCGGGCGTGCATCAGCGCGCGAACCACGGCAGCAACGCACAGATCAACGGCGTGATGGATGCGAACGGCGCGTCGAGCGGCGCGCTGCAGTCGATTGCGCGGATCGGGTTCAGCACGCGGTTCTAGGCCGCGGCCTCAGCGGATCCTGTGTCCGGATCGCCGGACGACGCAGGCGCGGAGTCGGCCGCCCACCGACCGGATCGGAATGTATGCGTGCAGCCGGAACCCCCTCGGCGCAATAGGCGCGCAAAAGCGTGAACGATGCGCCAGCTCCGGTGTTGAAGGGCGTACTCGGTTGTCACGGGGTTGTCTCCAGATTATTGAAGGCCGATCCGGCGCTGAAAGCCGGATCGGCCTATCTGGCCCACTGCAGGACGCGGGTTGCGGCGCCGCTGGGACATCCATGCATCGAATGCAGGATTCACATGCACGTGCGCGCGAAGTGTCCGTCGACGCCGTTCGCTTGCGCACCAGCGCCGCGATCCGCTTGCGCGGCCAGCGCGCGGTTGACTCGCGCATGGTTGGCGCGCCGCACGGCCGGCGGCATCGACGCGTACGCCGCGTCGCGGATCAACGCATGGCGGAACGAATAAAACACGCGATCGCGCCGATGTTGCGCGTACATGATCCGCTCTTCGAGCAACAGCTGCAGGTGCGCGTCGAGCGTGACGCGATCATGCGGCGAGGCCGCGGCCAGCAGTTGCGCATCCACCTCGAGCCCGATCGTCGCGGCGAGCTGCGCGGTGTCGCGCGCGTCGTCGATCCGGTCGAGCGCGTGACCGAGCATTCCGCCGAGACTGAGCGGAAGCGGGCACGGGTCCATCGTCCGCAGCCCCGCGAGCGAGCCGTCCGCGCCGCTCATCGTCAGCTCGCGTGCAACGGCCTCGATGAACAGCGGAATACCCGCCGTACGATGGACGAGTAGGTCGAGCCAGGCCGGATCGAGCGCGCCCTGGCCCAGGTGCGCCGACATCAGGCGCCGCGCGTCGTCGCGCGGCAGGCGGCGCAGTACCAGGCGTTCGGTGGCGCCACGCCAGCGCGCGAGCCTGGCGGGTCGCGACGTGAGCACGATGCAGAGCGCCGCCGCGCGCGGCGAGCGCTGCAGGTACGCCAGAAAATCCTCGGTCGAGCGGTCGATCCACTGGACATCTTCGACGACGAGCAACACCGGCGCGCCATTGCCGAGCGACACGATCAATTGCTCGAGCACATCGAACAGCGCGTCCAGTTCGCGCGCGCTCGGCCACCTCACGGCCTTCGCATCGCAGGGCAGCCCCAGCCAGGTCGCGAGCGCGACACGGGCCGCCGCACGGTCGCATTCGAGCGCCGCGAGCATCGCGTCGATCGCCGCGTGCGTGATGTCGGCCGGACTGTCGGCATCGAGTTGCCAATGCGCGGCGATGAACCGCAGGATCGGAAACAGCGCATGATTCTCCCGCTCCGGCAGGCACCCGCAATGCGCGAACGCGTGGCCCTGTGTCCGCACTGCCTCGCACAGCCCGTGTACGAGGCGCGACTTGCCGATTCCTGCATCGCCGACGACGAGCCTCGGCACGCTGCGTATCGCACGACGATGGTGTGCGTGCGTCGCCTGCCACGCGCGCAGCAGCGCATCGAGTTCACGCGTACGGCCGATCATCGGCGCCCGCATGCCGCCGTCGAGCGAATCGAATGGTGTGTCGGACCGACGCTCGCCGAGCAGTTCATGCACCGGCTGCGGCGCGAGGCCTGCCCGCGCCAGCCGCAACCCGGTCGGCCGGAAGTCGGCATGCCGTTCGAGCGCGAACCGCGCATCGTCGCTGATCAGGATCTGCCCGGGCCCGGCCAGCCGCAACAGCCGTGACGCGGCGGCCGGCGTCGATCCGCCCGCCCTCTGCGCCGCATGCGCGAGAACCTGCCCGACGTGAATCGCAGCGGCCACTTCGACATGCCAGCCTTCGCCGCCGACGGCATCGCGGGCGTCGGCCGGTACCGGCAACCGCGCGTGCCCGGCCACCCGCACCATGTCGAGTGCCGCACGCGCCGCGCGGCGCGCGGGCCAGTCGAGATCGCCTTGCAGGCCGAAATGGAACAGCAGCGTATCGCCGAGCCGCTCGTCGACCTGCGCGCCATAGCCGACGGCGATATCGGCGCACTTCGTCAGCCATTGCGCCTCGTAGCGGTCGAGCAGGGCGCCGTGATCGGTTCCCGCATGGCGTTGCCGGCCGTCTCCGGCGATCGTCACGCAACAGCACAGCGTGGTGACCTGCCGGTATTCGCCCGCCGTTGCGACCGCATCGCTGCGCGGCGCGAACGGATGCGGCCGTGTGCGCCGGCTTGCGCGGCCGGCATCGAACGGGCCGACGAGCGCGGCGAAATTGAGCGCGCGAAACTGCGCCGCGAGTTCGTCGGCCGAGGCGGCACGCTGCGCCGGATTCTTGCCCAACGCGTGCCGCAGTACCGAGCCGAGCGGATGCGACGCGATCGACGGGGGAAGCGCGACATCCACCGGGCTGAGTTGCTGATAAAGAATGTCGGCCACGCTCGCGCCCTGCATCACGACTTCGCCCGTCAGGCATTCGATCACGACCAGGCCCCACGCATACAGGTCGCTTCCGGGCGTCGGCGGTTCGTTGCGCAATTGCTCGGGCGCGCAGTATGACGGCGAGCCGATCACGTCGGCCGCGAGCGTCGCCGCCTGGGGCGCGATATCGGTCGCGCCGGGCAACAGCGCGCCGATCCCGAAATCGAGGAGCTTCGCGTGCGGCCCATCTTCGGCCATCGCGAGCACGATGTTTTGCGGCTTCAGGTCCCGGTGCACGATGCCGCGGCGATGTGCAGCCGCGAGCGCATCGAGCACGTCCGTCATCAGCCGTCCGGTGTCGACGGCCGACAGCGGCCCCTGTGTTGCAAGCCAGTCGTGCAGGGTCTGGCCCTGCACGCGTTCGAATACGGCGAACAGCCGCCCGTCGGGCGCTTCCCCCTTGTCCAGCAGCGCCACGATGTTCGGGTGCCGCAGCGCCTCGCACAGGCTCGTCTCGTGCCGGAAGCACATGCGCTGGCGGTCGCGCTCGGCTTCGGTCCGCGCGACATCGTCCCGCATCAGCTTGATCGCGACGTCTTGCCCCGTCTCGCCGCAGGTCGCGCGAAACACCACGCCACTGCCGCCTTCGCCGAGCAACGCACCGAGCCGGTAATGCCGCTTGCCGGCCAACGTCGCGAAAGGCGCGGCGGGCCGCTGCGATTCTCGCGCATGAGGCACGACACGTGCGCGTGTCGCGGTCGGCAACCCGGACTGTCGTTCTTGCGCGTTCACGAGCAATGGACGACCTGATCCGGCACCGGACGATGCATGCCGATGCGCGGCTCGACGCCCGGCACCGACTGGCATTCGAGTCGCTCGCCGCGCATGACGCGGAACGGGAAATCGCCGAAGCGGACGCTGCCGCGCCGCCGCTCGACCAGTTGACTCGCGTCCAGCCCCGGCAGCGCCGCGAACTGGCTCCGGGCGCGATGAATCTGCACGTTGAGATGGGACGTATCGATACCGAGCATGCGCGCCAGCCGGTCGAGTTCGATCCAGCCTTGCGTGGCCGTGTCATAGCCGGCCTGCATGTCGGCCGAGCGGGCGCGGGCGAGCGTGACGAGACTGTAGTGATGCGCGCGCTCGCCGAGATCGACCACGCCGCCGCGAACATGCAGCAGCGCACGCGCGTGCTCTTCGTCCCGGCTGACGAGGAATTCGAGCAATCGGGCCGGTGCGGCCGGATCGGCAGGCGCGCGCAGCGTCATCGTCGAGCCGTGGCGCACGAGCGCCACGCGCCACGTGACGTCGCCCGTCGACACTTCATCGCCGTCATGGAGCGCGCGCGGCGGCAACGTGTCGTCGCACAGCCAATCGCCGGCCGGCGAACGGACGATCGTGACCGGCTGCGCGGCGTGGGCAGCCAGGATCTGGCGCGGTGTGAGCACGATCGGATGCACGGCGCCCCGTACCGGCCACAGCGTATCGGCCGGATCGTCGAGCGCATCGACGCGCCAGGGCGCGACACCCGCCCTGCCGAACCGGATCACGTCGCCTCGCTGCAGCACCGCGTGCTCGCCGTCGCGCAACGGCACGCCCGATACCGACGTGCCGTTGCTGCTGTGATCGTGGAGCTCCCATTGCCCGCCGACCCAGCGGATATGGGCATGGACCCGGGACACCGACGCGTCGCGGATGACCGTATCGCAGCGCGCGGCATCGCGGCCGAACACGTGATACGCGCGGAGCAGGCACGCTTGCCCGGAAGAATCGTTCTTGAGTATCGCCATGACTGCCCCGTATCGGCTTCGCCCGGATCGCTCGAGTAACGCGTCGACGCCCGGAAAGCGACTGATTCAATGATCGCGAACGGTGTCGACCGTTCGCCGCCTCGTTACCAGTTTCTCCGTCAGCTTCCTTTCGAATCGTTGCTCATCCGGCGTGTGTTATTTCGACTGATTGAATAGCCGGTCATTTTGTTGTTTTAAAACCGAGCAACCTGATGAAAATCCTGCCAAACAAAATCATGCGTCGCAATCGAAATGCTCAAATCCCGCTTTGATATTGCAATGCTTTACATTCTCAACGAAGCCTCACTTCAAATATAAAGGGTCGAAAATCTTCATCGCCTCGTGATCCAATACAGGCTTGCGTCAAGCAGAAACACATTGAATGACGGGGTGCATTTAAACACCTTTGCCGGCGCGGAAATTTTGTTTGATCAAAAGAAAATAAATTAAATAGTTCAAACGATTTAAATAATGCCCACCGGTGTTTTAGTAGATCGCATTACGTGAATTACTGCGAAGCTCAGCTCCGTCGCAGCCAATGTCTCGCGGTGTCGCCGGCACGCGGATACATGCCGGCACGCCACTGCACCACGATCAACGGCTGGCGAAGGCTGCAGAAGCCGGCAAGGCATCGACCGTCCGATCATCGTGGCCGACTCGCCCGCGAGCCAGATGACGCACATCGACGGCAACCTCCGCCGCAAGCGGCCCTCCTCACCCCACCATCCAGCCCCCAATAAATCCCCTTGACGACCTATCTTTCGATATATATCTTTAGATATGTTTTACGACATATAGGACTCGATCATGCGACACAACCCTTCCCGCGGCCATGCCCGATGCGACGGACATGGTGCGCATGCCCGCCCTGACTGGTTCGCCGGTCTCTGGTACGCGATCGGCCGCCATCGTCGCGGCCACGATCCGTTCGGTGGCGGCCCGTTCGGTGGCCGTGGCGGGCGCGGCGGCTTTGGCGATTTCGGCGACGACGGCATGCCGCGCGGCCGCCAGTTCAGCTCCGACGATCTCCAGCTGCTGTTGCTCGCGCTGGTCGCCGAGCAACCGAGCCACGGCTACGAGCTGATCAAGGCGCTCGACACGCGTTCGAATGGCTTCTACAGCCCGAGCCCCGGCATGGTGTATCCGGCGCTCACGTATCTCGAAGAAGTCGGCTTCGTCGCATCGCAGGCGGAAGGCAACCGCAAGCGCTATGCGCTGACCGACGCCGGCCGCGCGCATCTCGACGCGCAGCGCGAACGCGTCGACACGCTGTTCGCACGCCTCACGCACCTCGCGCGCAAGATGGAGTTCATGCGCCGCGCGTTCGCCGGAGAATCGGCGGGCAACGAAACGCCGGACGAAGCGCAAGCAGGCTGGCTGCCGGAGTTCGTCGAGGCACGCCTCGCCCTCAAGCGCGCGCTGCTGCACAAGAGCGCCGCCGACGCCGACGAACAGCGCCGCATCGCCGCCATCATGCGCCGCGCGACGGCTGAAATCGAAGGCGGGTCCGGCGCGTAATCCGCGCCGCCCCTTCAAACCCTAAGGAGAACGGATTGATGCAGAACACATCCGACCGCACCGTGACCCGCGTGCGCCACACCCTGAAGTTCCGCTTGCTGCAAGTCCTGCGCGTGCACGCCGTGACGCCGCACCTGCTGCGCGTCACGCTCGGCGGCCCCGATCTCGCGGATTTCGAATCCGCGTCGTTCGACGATCACGTGAAGGTATTTTTCCCGCCGCCCGGCGCTGAACGGCCCGTGCTGCCGACGCTCGGCGCCAACGGTCCCGAGTTTCCGGAAGGCGAACCTAAGCCGGTCGCGCGCGACTTCACGCCGCGCCGCTTCGACCGCGCCGCCGGCGAACTCGACCTGGAATTCGTGCTGAACCACCCGGGTCCCGCGTCGCAGTGGGCCGCCCAGGCACGTATCGGCCAATGGCTCGGCATCGGCGGCCCGCGCGGTTCGTTCGTCGTCCCGACCGGTTTCGACTGGCACCTGCTGATCGGCGACGATACGGCGCTGCCGGCGGTCGCGCGGCGTCTCGAGGAATTGCCGGCCGGCGCGCGTGTAGCCGTCGTGATGGAAGTCGCGGATCGCACCGCGCAGATCGCGTTCGACACGCCCGCCGACGTGCATGAAATCTGGCGCTTCCGCGCCGAAGCCGACGCGGCGGACGGCGACGCGCTGTTGAACGCCGTGCGCGACCTGCCGCTGCCGCCGTCCGGCGACGGCTACGTGTGGGCGGCAGGCGAAGCGCTGTCGATGCGCGCGGTACGCCAGCACCTGACCGGCGAGCGCGGCGTCGACAAGTCGCGCATCCGTGCGGCGGCCTACTGGAAGCGCGGCGCGGCGGCCGTGCACGAAACGCTGGAAGACTGATGGATGGGGGTGCCCGGCAAACGGGTACCCGATCGAGATTGACCGGCCGATGACACAATCGTGGCGTCGGCGCACCAGCGGGCTTGGCACCGCAATCGCGACTGGTATATATCTGTGGGTGCGACGCCGCTGTCGGGCGACAGCCGCCGCAGCCCGCCCAGGAGCGCCCGGTCATGACAAAAGAAAGCCACGCTTCGCCGTTCCTTCGCAACCTTAAGATCGCCGGCTATTGCGGCCTTGCCGCGGTGGTACTCGCGCTGTTCGTCGCGATGTGCGCGATCCTGAAGGAAAGCGCACTCGACCGCGACGCCGCGCAACACCCGGCCGATACCCCTGAACTGCACGATGCGGGCGATGGCCCGTCCGCATCGGCCGAATCGGCCAAGACACCCGGCTGACGACGTCCGGCCCTTTCTCCTGCCGCTTACGGCGCTTGCCGTCGGCCCATCACGACGGCATGCACCGAATCGCCGAGCCGTTCGAGCAGCGCGATCACGCGTTGCCCGTACAGGTGCGCGGCCAGCGCGCCGGCCGTGCCGACCAGCACGCCGCCTGCCATGTCGAACGGCCAGTGCACGCCCGCATAGATACGTCCCCATGCAATCGCCGCGGCCATCGCGACCATCACGAACCCGGTGAAGCGGGTCGTGCCGCCGAGCATCAACCCGACCGCCATGCTCCACGCGAACGTCATGTGATCGCTCGGAAACGAGCTGTCCGGCGCGTGCGGAATCAGCTGCGTGCCGACGCCCGCCATGAACGGGCGCGGCGAGAACCAGAAATGTCCGATGACCTGCGCGAGCGCGAGCGCCACGCACACGCCGACGCCGGCTTCGATCGCCTGGCGCCGCGTCGGACGCGCGCCGAAGATCCAGGTCAGCAGCAGCATCGCGGGCAACGCATAGACGAGCCAGTCGGCGGCGAAGATGGCGAGGCGGGCAACGCCCGGCTGCGGCGCAACCCCGGCGTTGATGGCGGAAAAGAGGGTGAGATTGAGGGTATGCATGAATCCGGTTGCGTGGGGCGTAAAAAATCGGCCGGTTGCCCGGCCTGATACGAACGATGCTAAGGCGCACCCGCTTAAGCGATGCTTAATGAGACGAACGCGCTCGACGAAGCCCGTCGCGGCGAACGCACTTAGAGCCTGCCCTGCAACACAAGTTCACACAATTGTCACATTCCCGCACGACCGTCTCCCGGAAAGCCTCACCCAGCATCCCGTAAAGGCTCACCTTTTTCACATCGCGGCGTCATCGACGTGTGCAAACATCGGGGCGCCGGGTGCCATCCAGACCGTTTACGTCATTCATCTCAATATTTACGCGGCGAATGCTGCGAAATCGGCAACAATTAATTCCAAATGCGGCATCGCACAACGGTAACGCACAGGCATAGGATTACGAGCTTACGAGCACTCATCCACGAAGCGATCAACAACAAGGAGTCCGCATGAAACCCAGCGATGTCCGATCGAAAGCGTTTGCGATGCCGTTGACCAGCCCCGCCTTCCCGATGGGCCCTTACCGTTTCGTCGATCGTGAGTTCCTGATCATCACGTACCGCACCGATCCGGACCGTCTCCGCGAAATCGTCCCCGAGCCGCTGCAGGTCACCGAGCCGCTCGTGCATTACGAATTCATCCGCATGGCCGATTCGACCGGCTTCGGCGACTACACCGAAAGCGGTCAGGTGATTCCCGTCGAATACAACGGCCAGCCGGGCGGCTATACGCTCGCGATGTATCTCGACGATCACCCGCCGATCGCCGGCGGCCGCGAACTGTGGGGCTTCCCGAAGAAGCTCGCGTCGCCCACGCTGCACGTGAACACCGACCACCTCCTCGGCACGCTCGACTACGGCAAGGTGCGCGTCGCCACCGGCACGATGGGCTACAAGCACAAGGAACTCGACATCGACGAGCAGACCAAGCGTCTCGCCGGCCCCAATTTCCTGCTGAAGATCATCCCGCACGTCGACGGCACCGCGCGCGTCTGCGAACTGGTGCGCTACTACATGCAGGACATCAAGATGAAGGGCGCGTGGACGGGTCCCGCATCGCTCGAGCTGGCGCCGCATGCGCTCGCGCCCGTGGCCGACCTGCCCGTGCTCGAAATCGTCGAGGCCCGCCACCTGGTCGCAGATTTGACACTGGGCCTCGGCGAAGTCGTCTACGATTACCTGGCTCAGTAACACGTCCGCAGTCCTTTCTCCCTGTCAATCCTTTCACCACGGGAATTCGAACATGAGCAACCTGAATGGCAAGACCGCAGTCGTCACGGGCGCCGCGAGCGGCATCGGCAAAGAAATCGCACTCGAGCTCGCGAAAGCGGGCGCGGCGGTCGCGATCGCCGACCTGAACCAGGACGGCGCGAACGCGGTCGCCGACGAGATCGTCAAGGCGGGCGGCAAGGCGATCGGCGTCGCGATGGACGTGACGAACGAGGAAGCCGTGAACAGCGGTATCGACAAGGTGGCCGAAACGTTCGGCTCGGTCGACATCCTCGTGTCGAACGCGGGCATCCAGATCGTCAATCCGATCGAGAACTACGCGTTCTCCGACTGGAAGAAGATGCAGGCGATCCACGTCGACGGCGCGTTCCTGACGACCAAGGCCGCCCTCAAGCACATGTACAAGGACGATCGCGGCGGTGTCGTGATCTACATGGGTTCGGTGCACTCGCACGAAGCGTCACCGCTGAAGTCGGCGTACGTGACGGCCAAGCACGGCCTGCTCGGCCTGGCGCGCGTGCTGGCGAAGGAAGGCGCGAAGCACAACGTGCGTTCGCACGTCGTGTGTCCGGGCTTCGTGCGCACGCCGCTGGTCGACAAGCAGATTCCGGAGCAGGCGAAGGAGCTCGGGATCAGCGAAGAGGAAGTGGTGAAGAAGGTGATGCTCGGCAATACGGTCGACGGCGTGTTCACGACCGTTCAGGACGTCGCGCAGACGGTGCTGTTCCTGTCGGCCTTCCCGAGCGCCGCGCTCACGGGCCAGTCGTTCATCGTCAGCCACGGCTGGTTCATGCAATGAAGCCGCACGCCCGCACCGAAAAGCAGGCCGTCGATGCGGCGGACCTGCATCACGAGGCCGGCGCACCGGCCGCCGCGCGCACGCTGCCGTACGAGACGATCGCGCTCGTGCTGCAAGGCGGCGGCGCGCTCGGCGCGTACCAGGCCGGCGTGTTCGAAGGGCTGCACGAGGCGGGCATCCCGCTCGACTGGATCGCGGGCATCTCGATCGGCGCGCTCAACACGGCGCTGATCGCGGGCAATGCGCCCGAGCATCGAGTCGAGCGGCTGCGCGAGTTCTGGGAAACGATCTGCAAGCCGGCGTTCTTCCCGACGATTCCGGCCGCATTCGAGTTCGCGCTGTTCAACAGCATCGACCAGGTCCGCACGTTCTTCACCGCGTCGCAGGCCGCGAGCGCGATGATGCAGGGCCAGCAGGGCTTCTTCGTGCCGCGCTTCCCGCCGCCGCTGCCGGGCGTGTCGGATCATCCGGAGAAGATCAGCTGGTACGACACGTCGCAACTGCGCGCGACGCTGCTGAAGCTGTGCGATTTCGACCGGATCAATTCGGGCGAAACGCGCGTGTCGGTCGGCGCGGTCAACGTCGGCACCGGCAACTTCGTGTACTTCGACAACTCGCGCATCCGTCTCGCGCCCGAGCACTTCATGGCGTCCGGCGCGCTGCCGCCCGCGTTCCCGCCGGTCGAGATCGACGGCGAGTACTACTGGGACGGCGGGGTGGTGTCGAATACGCCGCTGATGGAAGTGCTCCGCGCACGGCCGCGCCGCGACACGCTCGCGTTCCAGGTCGATCTGTGGAGCGCGCGCGGGCCGCTGCCGCGCACGATGGCCGACGTCGCCGAGCGCACGAAGGACGTGCAGTATTCGAGCCGCACGCGTTTCGTCACCGACACGCTGCAGCGCGAACAGCGCTACCGCAACGTGCTGCGCCACGTGCTCGACCAGGTGCCGGACGAGCAGCGCAAGGCGGATCCATGGTGCGTCGAGGCCGATGCGATGTCGTGCAGCAAGAAGTACAACATCCAGCACCTGATCTACCAGCAGAAGGCGTACGAGCATCACTACAAGGACTATCAGTTCGGTCTGTCGACGATGCGCGACCACTGGTCCGCGGGTCTCGACGACATCCGCAAGACGCTCGCAGTCAAGGACGGCCTCGCGCTGCCCAACAACGACGCGGGCTTCGTGACGCACGACATTCACCGCAAGCGGTAATGCCGTGCGCGACGGATCGGCGCGATGCATGCGCCGGTCCGTCCTCTTCTCCGACCAGACATGCCGATTTTCATTGCACTGTTCGCGCTCATCGCTGCCGGATGGGGCGCGGTTCATCTGTTTCACGTCATCGCCGCGCAGTTCGGCCAGCCGGTCGCGATCGCGGCCGCCGTGCTCGCCGCCGCGATCCTGATCGCGCTGATCGCCTGGTGGATCAAGCGCCGCCGCGACATCGCACCGAATACGAAGGAAGAAGGCTGGACCCACGTCGTGCACCGCGCGTGGGGCGAGCTGCGTGTGTCCGCGACGCAGGGGTTGCTGTGGCTGTCGCACGACGGCGCAGACGGCCGCTACACGCTGTCGCAGCTCGACGGCTGCCAGGCCGCACCGATCGGCGGCCGCTGGCATCTCGTCGTGCGCGTGCGCGACGCCGTACGCAGCGAATGGAAGCTGCCGATGATGGACAAGCGCGATGCGCAACGCTGGGCGCGCGTGCTGACGCTCACGAAGGACAACCGGCTCTGACACGGCGCGCGGCCGATGCGCACGTGCGCCCGGCACGAACCGGCGCGCCGGCTGTCGCGCATTCCACGCGCTAGCGCGCCTTCAGCGCCCACAACGCATCGAGCACGTGCTGCGTCGCCCGCTCGACCGGCCCCGCCCGATGCGCGATACCCAGTTCCCGCCACAACGCCGGGCGCAACGCCCGCATGACGATGCGTGCGTCGGGTAGCGGCGCACCCGCCTCGTGCGGCAGCAGCGTCGCGCCGTAACCGGCCGCGACCAGGCTCTTGATCGCATCGTTGTAGTTGAGTTCGATCCGCGGCTCCGGCCGGTGGCCGCCGAGCGCGAACCATTCCGTCGTGAGCCGCGACAGGCGCGTGGTCGCATCGTTGAGTATCAGCGGGCGGGCAGCCAGATAGCCGGGCGTGACGCGCGCCGGAAGCGGCCAGTCCGCCGGCAGAAACGCCATCACCGGATCGCGCCGCCACGCGCGGATCGACAGCCCCGCGACCGCCGTCTGCGGCAGCGCCACCAGTCCGACATCGAGCGTGCCCTGCGCAATGCGCGCCAGCGTGTCGTGCGACGTGAGCACCGCGATCTGGACATCGATGTCCGGATGCGCGTCGCGCAACCGGGCCACCGCCTGCGGCAACAAATGCGCGATCGCCCCGGTCGATGCGCCGAGGCGTACGCGCCCGGACAGCCCCTGCACCTGCCGCTGCACATCGTCCAGCGTGGATTCGACTTCGGCCAGCAGGCGGCGTGCCCGTTCCACCAGCACTTCGCCGATGGGCGAAGGCCGCACGTTTCCACGCGTACGGGACAGCAACGGCGCGCCGATCCGGCTTTCCAGTTCGGCAATGTGAAGGCTGACGGTCGGTGGCGCGAGATGAAGCCATTGCGCCGCCGCGACAAAGGACCCGTGGTCCGCGATGGCGACCAGCGTGCGCAGGCGGTCCAGGCTGATCTCTCGCATCCTTCACCTCTCGTTCAAGAAAACTGAATTTCGCAGTCAGCAAATTCAACTTTTCCTATTCTAGGTGTTCGGCGGACGATACGGCTTTCCCGACGACCGAATCGAAGGAACGCGACCATCATGAGCCAGCCCATTGTCTACATCGACGGCGATCAAGGCACGACCGGATTGCTGATCCACGAACGCCTGCGCGGGCGTACCGACCTGCAGCTCGTCACGCTGCCGGACGCCGAGCGCAAGGATCCCGTGCGGCGCGCCGAAGCGATCAACGCAGCCGACATCGCGATCCTGTGCCTGCCCGACGCGGCCGCGCGCGAAGCGGTCGGCTTCATCCGGAATCCGGCGGTGCGCGTGATCGACGCGAGTTCGGCCCATCGCACGCAGCCGGATTGGGTCTACGGCTTTCCCGAGATGGCGAGCGGGCACGCGCGGACGATCGCGTACGCACGACGTGTGACCAATCCGGGCTGCTACCCGACCGGCGCGATCGCGCTGCTGCGGCCCCTGCAACAGGCCGGCCTGCTGCCGCGCGACTACCCGGTGAGCATCCATGCCGTCTCCGGGTACTCGGGCGGCGGACGGGCTGCCGTCGACGCATTCGAGTCGAGCGATGCTTCGCAAGCGAAACCGCTACAGGTCTACGGCCTCGCACTCGCGCACAAGCATGTGCCGGAGATCCAGCTGCATGCCGGTCTGACGAATCGCCCGATGTTCGTGCCGGCCTACGGTGCCTATCGGCAAGGCATCGTGCTCACCGTACCGATCGAGCTGCGCCTGCTTCCTGCCGGCGTGACCGGTGAGCAGCTGCATGCGTGTCTTGCGCACCATTACGCCGGCGCGCGTCACGTCGACGTCACGCCGCTCGCGGAAACGCAAGCAATCACGCATCTCGATCCGCAAGCGCTGAACGGCACCAATGACCTGCGGCTCGGCGTGTTCGTCAATGCCGATCACGGCCAGGTGCTGCTGTCCGCCGTGTTCGACAATCTCGGCAAAGGGGCATCCGGCGCGGCCGTGCAGAATCTCGACCTGATGCTCGGTGCGGCAGACGTGGCGAAAGCGGCGTGAGTCGCGTGCGGGCACCATCGTCAGCCGGCCCGGTACATCGTGGCCGCGATGCGTGAGTGCCCGTTGGACGCTACCGGCTCGCGACGCGGTTGCGAGCCGGAAACGGGGGCCTGTCGATGCTCCGCACATGCCCCCGTAAAAGCTCACCTTTAGCCGGTTTCAGGCCGTCTCGTCACCCGCGGCGGCATTCAAGCCGGCCAGCGTCTCCACCAGAAAATCCACGCACACGCGCACTTTCGCCGACGCCGCAACGCGCTCCGGATACACGGCCCAGATGTTCGCGGGCTGGATCGCGTCCGGCAGCACGCGACACAGTGCGCCGCGTTCGATCAGCGGCGCGGCTTCCCAGATCGAACGCAACACGATTCCGCGTCCGGCCAGTGCCCACTGCACCGCCACTTCGCCATGGTTCGTCGACAGCGCGCCGCCGACCTTCACCGTTGCCGTTTCGCCGCGCACGTTCAGCCGCCACACGCCGAACGGATGATCGCGCTCCTTGATGGCCAGACAGTCGTGCGACGCGAGATCCGCGAGCGAGCGGGGCGTGCCGCGCCGTGCGAGATAGTCGGGCGATGCACACAGCACGCGGTAGTTCGCGGCGAGGCGGCGCGCGATCAGGTGATCGGCGATCTCGTCGCCGATGCGCACGTCGAGGTCGTAGCCTTCGCCCGCGACATCGACGAGCCGGTCGAACAGATCGAGCCGCACGTTCAGCTGCGGAAAGCGCACGGTGAAGTCGAGCAGCGCCGGCGCGACGATGTGCCGGCCGAAGCCGAAGCTGCTCGAAATGCGCAGCGTGCCGCGCGGCACCGTGCGCGTGGTCGACACGTCCTCGACGAGATGATCGACGTCGTCGAGGATCTTCTCGGCGCGCGCGTACACGCGTTCGCCGGCTTCCGTGACCGTCACGCGCCGCGTCGAGCGATGCAGCAGACGCGTGCCGAGCTGCGCCTCGAGCAACGCGATGCGCTTGCTGACGTAGGCGGGCGATACCGCGAGCTGCTCGGCGGCCGCGCTGAAGCTGGTCAGGCGGACGACCAGGCTGAACACGCGCAGGTCGTCCAGATTCGGCGATTTGTTCACGATTCGTGGAAAGTCGATTAACCTTTCGCACGATTTTAATCTGAATGGAAATAAATAGAATGGTGTAACGCGCCGCTACCGTCCCAGGCAGCCGGCCGCCCAGCCAAGGAGATTTGCATGACCGACAGGACTTACAAGATTGCCGTGATTCCCGGTGACGGTATCGGCCGCGAAGTGATGCCCGAGGGCCTGCGCGCACTCGACGCCGTGACCGCGCGCTTCGGCGTCCGCTTCGACTTCGTCCAGATCGACTGGGCGAGCTGCGACTACTACGCGCAGCACGGCAAGATGATGCCGGACGACTGGAAGGCGCAACTGTCGGACATGGACGCGATCCTGTTCGGCGCGGTCGGCTGGCCGGCGACGGTGCCCGATCATATTTCGCTGTGGGGCTCGCTGCTGAAATTCCGCCGCGAGTTCGACCAGTACATCAACCTGAGGCCCGCACGCCTGTTCGACGGCGTGCCGTCACCGCTCGCCGGCCGCCGCGCGGGCGACATCGACTTCATGATCGTGCGCGAGAACACCGAGGGCGAATATTCGTCGGTCGGCGGCACGATGTTCGAAGGCACCGAACGCGAGATCGTGATGCAGCAGTCGATCTTCACGCGTCACGGCACCGAGCGCGTGCTGAAATTCGCGTTCGACCTCGCACAGCGGCGCGCGAAGCGCCTTACCGTCGCGACGAAGAGCAACGGCATCGCGATCAGCATGCCGTGGTGGGACGCGCGCACGGCCGAGATGGCCGAACGCTATCCCGACATCGCCGTCGACAAGCAGCACATCGACATCCTGTGCGCGCGCTTCGTACTGCAGCCTGACCGCTTCGACGTCGTCGTCGCGTCGAACCTGTTCGGCGACATCCTGTCGGATCTCGGGCCGGCCTGTACGGGCACGATCGGCATCGCGCCGTCGGCGAACCTGAATCCCGACCGCAAGTTTCCGTCGCTGTTCGAACCCGTTCACGGCTCCGCGCCCGACATCGCGGGGCAATACGTCGCGAACCCGGTCGCGATGATCTGGTCGGCAGCGTTGATGCTCGACTTCCTCGGCAACGGCGCGGGCCGCGAACGCGAAGCGCACGACGCGATCGTCGCCGCGATCGAGGACGTGCTGCGCACGGGGCCGCATTCGCGCGATCTCGGCGGCAACGCGGGGACGCAGGAAGTGGGTGAGGCGATCGCCGCACGGATCGCGGGCTGACGATCATGCCCGGCGCGTTCGCACGCGCCGGGGAGTAACTGCGTGAATCGGTGAGCGGTGAGCGAAGTGCGGTGAGCAACACGCAACACATTTGCGCACTCGTGCGAATTCCGTCGCCTGCACGGTGAAGTCGAGTGGTGAGCAAGGCCGCACCGCAACGCGCACGGCTCTCGCTATCCACCCGACGACGTCGACACGATCGGTGAGTTGCACATCGCGCGCGTGCACACCGATCGTCAATCCACTGCCGGCTCTGTGCGATCGGTGAGATGCATCACGAGGTAAAGCACACCGTTGCGTGCAAACACGTGCGTCACGCGATGCCAACGTGTGCGGCACATCCGCTTTGCCCGATGCGATGCCGCGTCGAACGGCTCGCTGCACACAGTCCGACGCGACATTTCACCTCCTCCCGAAAAATCTCACCTTAGACGCGCCGACTCCCGGATTTCCTCACCGTTGCATCCCGGTGATGCGTTCGTCGATCCGTCGAGTCGAGCCGACGTGCGCGTCACAGCCCGAGGTCGGACAGCCCCGGATGATCGTCCGGACGGCGACCAAGCGGCCAGTGATAGAGACGATCCTGCTCGCGGATCGGCAAGTCGTTGATGCTCGCGTGACGATGCGCCATCAGGCCGTTCTCGTCGAACTCCCAGTTTTCGTTGCCGTACGAACGGAACCAGTTGCCGGCGTCGTCATGCCATTCGTAGGCAAAGCGCACCGCGATGCGATTGCCGTCGAACGCCCACAGCTCCTTGATCAACCGGTAGTCGAGCTCGCGCGTCCACTTGCGCTGCAGCAGCCCGACGATCTCGTCGCGGCCGGTCACGAATTCCGCACGGTTGCGCCATCGGCTTTGCGGCGTATAGGCGAGTGACACGCGCTGCGGGTCGCGCGTGTTCCACCCGTCCTCGGCGGCGCGCACCTTCTGGCGCGCCGTTTCGAGCGTGAAGGGCGGAACGGGCGGACGGACTTCGGGGGAAGCGGACATGGATTGCTCCTGTTCAGGTTCTGGCCGCGGACAATCGCGGCCGGTTCGGATTCGCTGCTTCGACTAGCGGGACACCGCGTCGAGCAGCAGTTCGGCCGTTGCGCGCGCGTCGCGCGCAGCGTTTGCATCGCCGGTTACGAGTGCCACGCCGATTGCACCGTCGATCAGCACGAGCCATTGGCGCGCCAGTCGCGCGAGCCCGCGGCGCTCGATGCCCGTTTCGTCGGCATACGCATCGAACCGCTCGCGTACGAATGCCAACAGGCGTGCCTTGTGCTCGCGTGCGACGACGCGCACGGGGTCATCCGCGTCGGGAATCTCGCCCGACGCGTTCAGGAACGCGCAGCCGTGAAAGTCGGGCTGCCCGAACCAGTCGCGCAGCACGTCGAACATGCCGAGCAACTGCATGCGTGGCGCCTTGCCGCGCGCCAGCGTTGCATCGACGAACCAGCGCATCCAGCGCTCGTCGCGACGTTCGAGCGCGGCCACGACCAGCGCCTCTTTCGATTCGAAATGCGAATAAAAGCTCTTTCGGGCCGCGCCGGATCGCTTGACGATCGCATCGACGCCGGTTGCATGGATACCGCCCGAATAGATCAACGCTTCGGCTGCATCGAGCAGCCGGTCGCGAACGCCCGGTTCGGCGGAGGAGTCGTGAGGTGTGTTCATGGGTTTACGGTAGAACGATCGTTCTCCGTCGTCAACACCCGGATGCAAAAGCCCTGTCGGCGAGAGGGCTGAACCGCGGCCTGGACGGGCGACGTGGGCCGCTTCGTTTACGACATTTTTTCTTGAAGCGGACGCGCGACGCTCACTACACTTCGGTCACCCTGTCTGGGCGAAAGGACATCATGCAGCGACCGGAATCCGCGCGCCCCGTGCGCGCCTATGCGGCTTATGCGAAGCGGCTCGACGGCCGCGTCGTCGTGCGGCGCTTCGACCCGCGCAACGATTCGTACGACACGTTGACCGCGCTGCTGCATCGCGCGTTCGCACCGCTCGGCGCACTGGGCTTCAACTGCCCGGGCGTCGATCAGCCGGCCTCGGCGACCCGCGACCGCGTGCTCACCGGCGAGTGCTTCGTCGCGCTCGGCAATGCCCACCTGGTCGCGACGATGACGATGCGTTCGCACGATCCCGATTCCCGCTGCGATCCGTACCGCAGCCGGCACGTCGCGACACTCGGCCAACTGGCCGTCGATCCCGTCTGGCAGGATCGCGGCATCGGCCGTTCGCTGCTCGCGTTCGCGCAACGGCGGGCCGCCGCGCGCGGCGCGACGCACCTCGCACTCGACGCGCCGTACGCGGCAGTCCGGCTCATCGATTTCTATCGCCGCGAAGGATTTCAACCGGTCGACGTGATGCGCTTTCCGGGACACAACTACGACAGCACGATCCTGTGCAAATCCGTCAGCGTCGGGAGCGGTCGCATCGTTGCCGGCGATACGGCGCAGTTCGACGTCACGCGGCACGTCGGAGCCGCTTCATGAAACAAGATATGCCGAAGCGCGAGGGCGACGACGATCACACCCGGCTCGACGTCCGGCAGGCACGGGTGCGTGCGGCGCGGCGGCTGCGCGGTGTGTTGAAGCTGACGATTCTCACGATCGCGGTCGCCCAAGCGCTGGCGTTCGCGTTCGAAAGCCTGCTGGTGATGGCCGGCTTCGCGCCGGATGCCGCGACGGTGCTGCTGTTCCGCTTCGTCACGTGCGCGCTCGTCAGCTTCTGGCTGCAGGCGGACGCGTTGCGCGCCTATCAATACGCGGCACAACACGGGTTCGTCACCGTTCCCGGCGCGCACGGCGATCCGGCCGACATCGCGCCGCAGTGCCCGAAACGCTGGCTCGTCATGTTGAGTCTTCAGCTCGACCCGCGAGGGTTGAATGGTGAACGGATCAAGTAGCGGCCTGCGCACCGGTCGATGTCGATTGATGTCGATCGCTTCGCGCATAAGTGAGTCGCAACGACACGTGAAGGCTCACGGTTGATGGTGCGGTTCGGCATGGCACCGCATGGCGTGCGTAGCGAACGATCACGCGGCAAGTCACGAGGGAAGTGCCCGGAAGAGGGGGAGCAAGTGCCGAACGGCGTGATGGCGGGAAGCGGGACGACTGCCGACAGGTGAAGTGAACGTGCGATTGCAGGTCACCGATGTGCGATCGTGCCGCGATTCGGCGCGCAAACACAGCTCCCGAATAATCTCACCTTGAGCGCGGCTTCGCGTGTTTCGACTCGAAAACGCAGACGTAAAACAAAGACGGGGCAGGCGGCAAACACGCCGCACCGCCCCTTCGACACTCAGACCGTCCAGTCGAGAATCACCTTGCCGCTTTCGCCAGACAACATCGCGGCGAAGCCTTTCTCGTAATCGTCGGCTGCAAAGCGGTGCGTGATGATCGGCGACAGGTCGAGGCCGCTCTGCAGCATCGCTACCATCTTGTACCAGGTCTCGAACATCTCGCGACCGTAGATGCCCTTGATCTCGAGCCCCTTGAAGATCACCTGGTTCCAGTCGATCGCCGTCTGCGCGGGCGGAATGCCGAGCAGCGCGACCTTGCCGCCGTGGTTCATCGCCTCGAGCATGCTCGTGAACGCGCTCGGCACGCCCGACATTTCGAGGCCGACGTCGAAGCCTTCGGTCATGTGCAGGTCGGACATCACGTCGCGCAGCGACTCGCGCGCGACGTTGACCGCACGCGTCGCGCCCATCTTGCGCGCGAGTTCGAGCCGGTAGTCGTTGATGTCGGTGATGACGACGTTGCGCGCGCCGACGTGCTTCGCGATCGCGACGGCCATGATGCCGATCGGACCCGCGCCGGTGATCAGCACGTCTTCGCCGACGAGGTTGAACGACAGGGCCGTGTGCGTCGCGTTGCCGAACGGATCGAAGATCGATGCGAGATCGTCGGAGATCTCCGGCGGAATCTTGAAGGCGTTGAACGCAGGAATCGCCAGATACTCGGCGAACGCGCCTTCGCGGTTCACGCCGACGCCGACCGTGTTGCGGCACAGATGCCGGCGCCCCGCGCGACAGTTGCGGCAGAAACCGCACGTAATGTGGCCTTCGCCGGACACGCGATCGCCGATCGCGAAGCCGCGCACCTCCTGCCCCATCTCGACGATCTCGCCGACATACTCGTGACCGACATGCATCGGCACGGGAATCGTCTTCTGCGCCCAGTCGTCCCACTTCCAGATATGGATGTCGGTGCCGCAGATCGCCGTGCGGCGGATCTTGATCAGCACGTCGTTGTGGCCGACTTCGGGGCGCTTCACGCGCGTGAGCGTAAGGCCGGGGCCGCGCTCGAGCTTTGCCAGTGCTTTCATGATCGCGCCTCCGTCAGATGATGCCGAGCGACTTGCCGACGCGCACGAACGCGGCGACCGTCTGGTCGATCTGCTCGGGCGTATGCGCGGCGCTCATCTGCGTCCGGATGCGCGCGCGGCCGCGCGGCACGACGGGGAACGAGAAGCCGATCACGTAGACCCCTTCGTCGAGCAGCTTGTCGGCCATGTTCGTCGCCAGCTGCGCGTCGCCGAGCATCACCGGGATGATCGGATGCGCACCCGGCACGAGCGTGAAGCCGGCTTCGGTCATCTGCTTGCGGAACCGCGCGCCGTTTTCGCGCACGCGCTCGCGCAGCTTCGTGCCTTCGTCGCTGCCAAGCAGCTCCAGCACCTTCAGCGATGCCGCGGCGATGCTCGGCGTGAGCGTGTTCGAGAACAGGTACGGGCGCGAGCGCTGGCGCAGGAGTTCGATGACCTCGCGACGCGCGGCGACATAGCCGCCCGATGCACCGCCGAGCGCCTTGCCGAGCGTGCCCGTGATGATGTCGACGCGGCCTTCGACGCCGCAGTGCTCGGGCGTGCCGCGGCCGTGCGTGCCGATGAAGCCGACCGCGTGCGAATCGTCGACCATCACGATCGCGCCGTAACGATCGGCGAGATCGCAGATGCCTTTGAGATCGGCGATGATGCCGTCCATCGAGAATACGCCGTCGGTCGCGATCAGCTTGTGGCGCGCGCCCGCCGCGTCGGCTTCCTTGAGCTTTGCCTCGAGGTCGGCCAGGTCGTTGTTCTTGTAGCGGAAGCGCTTCGCCTTGCAGAGGCGAACGCCGTCGATGATGCTCGCGTGGTTCAGCTCGTCGCTGATCACCGCGTCGTTCTCGTCGAGCAGCGTCTCGAACAGCCCGCCGTTCGCGTCGAAGCAGCTCGAATAGAGGATGGTGTCCTCGGTGCCGAGAAACGCGGCCAGCGCGCTTTCCAGTTGCTTGTGCACGGTTTGCGTGCCGCAGATGAAGCGTACCGATGCCATGCCGAAGCCGTCCTGGTCGAGGCCGGCCTTCGCCGCATCGATCAGGCGCGAATCGTTCGCCAGACCCAGATAGTTGTTCGCGCAGAAATTGAGCACACCGGCACCGCCGGCGAGCCGCACGTCCGCCGCTTGGGGACTCGCGATCTCGCGCTCGGTCTTGTAAAAACCGTCCGCGCGGATCTGGTCCAGCGTCCCGCGCACCTGGGCGAGAAAGGCATCACGCATCGCAAAGCTCCTGACAGGGTTTCGCATTCCGCAACGCGCCACTCGTGGCGGCGGCGCAACGGCCTGCTACTGTTATAGTCGGTCGTTCGGTTGACCGCATTTATCCGATATTCCGAACTAGAATTCGAAATATCGAACAACTCTAAGCGAACGGAATCCAAATGGCAAGTTCCTCCGGTTCGCGGCGCACGCCTGCCAGCGCCGCACCGCAACCGCCGGCCGCAACGCCGCCGCGTGTCGGCGAGCAGATCCAGCGGCTGCGCAACGAACGCAAGCTGACGCTCGACGACCTGTCGCGCGCGGCCGGCGTATCGAAATCGATGCTCTCCGAGATCGAACGCGACAAGGCCAACCCGACGATCGCCGTTGCGTGGCGGTTGACGAACGCGCTCGGCATCACGCTCGACGAACTGTTCTCGCAGCCGAAGGCAGCCGAGACGATCCGCGTAGACGGCCCGCACGACATCCCGACGCTCGCCGGCCATGACGGCCGCTACCAGTTGCGCGTATGGGGCCCGATCGACCTCGCCGGCAAGTTCGAGTGGTACGAGCTGACGCTGCCGGGCGGCGGCGCACTGATATCGAACGCCCACGAGCCCGGCACGCGCGAGCACCTCACCGTGCTGCAGGGCGCGATGGAAATCGAAGCGGCGGCAGCCAGCCGGCGCCTGAAGGTAGGCGACACCGCGCGCTACCCGGCCGATGAGCCGCACGCAATCCGCAATCCCGGCAAGACCGAGGCGCGGGCATTGCTGATCGTGATCCATCGCTGACGGCGCGAATAGCTGGCCAAACGGCCAATTGCAGGCCAGTTGCGGAAAGTACTGTATGTTTGTACAGTATACGGACATTCCGCCATGCATGGGCCGGAGCCGGCGCACCGAGGCGCCTGCCCGGTCGACAGGAGCCTGCAATGACAGAAGAACAAGATTTGGCCGCGCTCAGCTTCAAGGCTGCCGCGCACGACCTCGAGCTGATCGTCCGGCATATCGCCGGGCGCTACATCCACCAGCGCGTCCCGCTGACGTGGCGGCTGCTGCACGCCATCGAGGCCGAGGCACTTGCCGATCTCGGCTTTGCCAGCCGGCACGAGCCCGGCATGCGTCAATTGTTCGAACGCCAGTTGGACATGACGTTTCCCGAAACGGACGATCCGATCGACTTCGGGCGCTCGAATGCGCTGCCCGCCGTATTTTCGTTCGCGGTTCTCGCCTATGAAGCAGCGTCAACTGCGTCGAACGACACGGCGCCGCACGCGCGCGTTCATCGCTCGTCCAAGGCGTGGGGTGACTGACTCCCAGCCCGGGCCGCTGCGTATGGCGGCCTTGTCCAGCCTCTTGCTGCCCGAGACGTTGCGGAAAGGGCTACCATATACGCAACTAACGGAATAAACCACATGTCTCTTCCCGCCTCTCCCGACACCCCGGCACGCCCGGAAGAAACAGATCTGTTCGACCGCGGCGCTTCCGACTGGATCGTCTCGCCAGAAGCCGCATTCGATGCCTGGCTCGCGATGCAGGACTATCGCCGCTCGTCAGCCGACGTCTATCGCGCGCAATGGGGCGCGTTTCTCACATGGATGCGCGCACACCAGAAGAATCTGGCCACGGTCGATACCGCAACCATCGCAAATTTCGTCGGCGAACTTCCGATCCGGAAAACCCAGCGAATGCGCTATTTGCGGCTGATCGAGCGCGTGCTCGACCACATCCGGCGCGCCGAATACGCGTCGACCAACCCGGCCCGATTCATTGCTCAGGATGGCGAAGCGAACTGGCGCAAGGCGCGCGACAACGAACCGACCGGTTTCCTCACGCCGGCCGAGCGCGCGACGTTGCTCGCGTACCTGTTTTCGCCGATCGGCGTATCCGGTTCCGCGTACTGGAAAGAGCGGCGCGACCGCGCGCTCGTTGCGGCCTTTCTCGGCGCCGGCATCAAAACCGGCGAAGCGCGTGCGCTCACGATTAGTTGCATCAATACGAGTGGAACGTCACTGCAGATCGAGTCGACACATCCGGATTTCGCACGCGAAACCCACCTGGCATCGTTCGCTATCGCCCTGCTGGAAGCCTGGCTCACCGAGCGCAAGCGCCAGGACATTCCGGGGGAGCTCGTGTTCCCGGCATCCCATGCCGGGCGGCCGATGCACAAGGCGACGATGCTGCGCGCGATCGACTCAATCGTCGAATCCGCCGGGCTAACGTCGTCGCGCACCGCGCGCGCGAGCCCGCAAACACTGCGCAATACCTATGCGGCTGAACTGTTCGAACACGACGTGCCGCCCGAACGGGTCGGCAAGTGGCTGGGCTTCATGCGGCCAATCTCGTCGAACCGCTTGCATCGTGCATGGAAGAACTGGCGTGACGGGCTGGCCGACGGCAATGGTGACGCGTCCGATAGCGACGAAACTCACTGATCACTAATTGGCTGCTCACGCGAAGCGATCCGTGAGCAGCCTTGTGTGGCGCAGCCTCACCGTTTCACAGCTCCCGAAAAACCTCACCTCAAGCTTCCCGGATCGTCTCACCTGTGTGGCGCGGCCTATGCTGTCGTCATGTGTGCGCGAATCGCGCGACCGCTTCGAATCGGGACGGCCATGCGCCCGAAGCATGTTCGCACTCGGGGCAGGCCACTTCGAAACCTTCTTCGCCGTGTGACAGCTCCGGCTCACCGTCGCAATGCGGACAATGGGCCGGCACCGGAATCTCCTGATCCAGCGAGGTGCCGATCGCGGCAAACGCTTCCGCATCCAGTTGCCCGGCATCGGCCAGGCGGCGGATCAGCGCGGCGATTTCCGGATTCATGCCGCGGCTCGCGCGCAACGAACTCACTTCGCGCGTCGCACGTTCCAGTTCATCACCCTGGCTGCGCAACTGTTCTTCGAGCCGGTCGGCGCGTGCCTTGGCCGAACTCAGTTGCTGCAGGAAATCGAATTCCTTGCGTTGAACGTCGCGCAAACCGCTCTGGTAGGTCGACGCCATGCTGCGCAACGAATCCAGCTCGACCAGCATCGGCTTGACGCGGCGTTCGGCTTCGGCCACTGCGTCCTTGATTTGCTGCGCGTAGTGCTCGGTGCGCTGCTGCAGTTCTGCCTGCAGCGCATCGATGCGATCGCGCAGCGTCGCATTTTGCGTCTGCTCGGCTTCGAGGCGACCGGCGGCCGCGGCCAGTTCCTTCTCCAGTCGGGCGACTGTGGCGAGCAGCGTCGCTTCGCTGGCCGAACCGTGTGTCGTTTGCGACGCGAGCTGGATCTCGAGTTCGGTCACACGAGCCTGCAACTGCTCGTTTTTCGCTTCGCCACGCGCGAGCGCGCCTTCGAGCGTCTCCTGGCGGACGGTTGCGTCGCGCAGCCGCTGTTCGGCGTCGGCAATGCCAGCGCGAACCTGCTCGCGATCTCCATCGAGACTGTCCCGCGCGGCTTTCAACGCTTCTTCATAGAGTGCGCCGAGCAATGCCCCCGCCTTTTCCTCGACGGCTTTCGGGATGGCAGCACCATCGAGCCTGATTTTGGAGGCGGAACGGATGCGCTCCCAGAAATGGTCGATGTCTTTCGGGATATCGCTGGCGCTGCCGGTCTGGGTGAGATCGCGGACGTTGGCAGCCGACGGCCTGATGCCAAGATCGAAGAACAACCGCTTGCATGCGTGCAGCGACAGTTCCTGCCGTCGTGCACCGTTCGCACGCAGCGATTCCAGTTCGTCCCGAATGGCTTGGCGTATGTCGTCCAGGGTCATCGCTGTGCTCACAGACATTGAAATGTGGCAATCATAACGAAATACGTATCTATCGATACCTTTTTCGGCTTGCCGTTGTGAATTTACGTCGCTTTGCACAGAAATCAGGTCTGTGAGCCAATCCGGACGACTGTGGTCCAGGATTCCGTGAAACAAAGCGAAGAAAGTCAGCCAAGTCCTTGTCTCGCAAGCATTTTCCTGCAGACCCCGAATTTCGGCATTTGTTTCACATGACAGCGGATCCGATTGCCTGTCGGTGTTCAGGGGTTGGGGTGTCTGTGGAAAACTCGTCAGCCGATGTCTTGAGAGTATTAGAAGTAAACACCCTTGAATCCTTAGTTAAAAACGTTAACGCCACGGCACAGCCTTATGCTGCAAGGCTTTCCGGCCGACAAGGTGAAGTTTTACGGGAGCCAAGGTGATCTTCTGCGGGAGCTGACGTGATTGGGTTCAGGGAGCTGCGTGAGCCGTTGCGGGAAAGGTCGTGAGCGGATTCGGGATCACAGTGAAACACGAGATTTGCCAAAGGTGAGGTTTTTCGGGGCCTCACAGCCACAGAACCCGCGCGGTGCCTGACTGCACAGTTTTCTGCCTGTGCAGACATAGGTGAGAATTTGCGGGACCTTCTTCGCGCCCCGATTCTGCCCATCTTTTAGGCAGTTTTTCCGAAAGGTGAGGTTTCACGGGACTCCACGGGTGTTTGGTGTGAGGATTTCCGGGAAACGACCGCCATTTTGCACCGCAAAAGCGCTCGAGGGGGCCGGTGAAGCCCTAAAGGTGAGGCTTTTCGGGAGGGAAATCCGGGTTTTCCTGCCCGGATCCCCTTGAGGTGAGATTTTTCGGGACCCCGATCACAGGCTGTGATTCCGGTCACAGGTGAGGCTTTTCGGGAATGGAATTTGCCCGAAAAATGGTCAAAGGTGAGGTTTTTCGGGACCTGTGAACGGCTGGATTCGTCGAAAAGCCCGCCAGGACTGGAAGAAATCTCATTTTTGCTGTGCCACTTTTTGGCACAGGTGAGATTTTTCGGGGCCTGACATGAGGTTGTCGTATGAAGGAATTCGGTCGAAAGGTGAGGCTTTTCGGGGGATGCCGGCGACGCACAGCCAAATGCCTTCTGTGCATAAGTATCGGAAGGCATTGGGATTTTTGATACCGAGGCGGTTACGGTGAGGTTTTTCGGGAGTCATTCCCGTGTCTGGGGCGGCACAGCGATTTTTAGGTAAGGTGAGCGTTTTCGGGAGGCCCTGGTAGTGAATCCCGCGCGTGTCGGGCATTCGCCTACATCCGGACGAATGAAGGCACTGTGCTTGAGGTGAGTATTTTCGGGACCCGATACGGTTTGTGCGCTGTACAATGCGCGCCCGGGCCGGCAAAGGACGCCTGATCGGGTCGCGCGGGCCGGTTTCGCAGGCGTCTTTCGGGATGTCGGATCCGATTCCGATCACCCGGTAAGTCACGCCTGTACATGCATACAGGCCGATGGAGGGCGATCGGGAGGCGCGCCGACGTGGGATCGCAACGCTGTGCCGAACGCACAGCTGCGCAGTCGTAAAATTACGACAAATCGTAAGGTGAGCCGATACGGGAGCTCATTCCGCACGTGTCGAGCACAGGTGAAATTCTGTGAATCGGCGCATCCCGCAGCACGTCTGGACGAGTCCGGAACGCTGCAAATCCGGAGCGGTGAGGGTTTTCGGGAGCGCCTGGGGTGAGTGCCGTTTTGCACGCGCACTTCACCCGCTATGGTGAGCATGTCGTTCTGGACGCACTTCACCGCAGGCGCTATCCTTCCGGGAAACTTCTCCTCCGACCCGACGTATGGCCACGACGAAGCGCGCCAAGAAAACCGATGTGGATGTGGTGAGTGCCAGTTCAGCCGAATTGCGGAAGGCCGTCGAGGCGATCGCAATTCAGCCGAAGAGCGGCAAGATCACGCTCCTCACTCGCAAGCTGTTCAATGTCCTGCTGGCCGTGGCGCAGCAGGCCGACGACTCGGGCGATACGTATCGCGCGCTGCTGTCGGACATCGTTGCCAACTCCGCCTTTGATTCGAACGACACCGCGCTGGTGAAGGAACACCTGCGCCGTATGGTGTCGGTGCAGGTCGAATGGAGCACGGGGACGTCGAGCCAGAAGCCGGGCCGCAAGTGGGGGATCTCGACGCTGATCGCCGATGCGGAAATTCTCGAGGATCCGGCGACCCGTCGCGTGTGGGTCGAATTCTCGTTTGCGCCGAAGATCAAGAAGAAGCTGCTCGACCCGGTCCAGTATGCGCGTCTGAGCCTGCAGTTCCAGAGCCAGCTGCGCAGCAGCGCCGGTCTCGCGCTGTACGAAATCTGCGTGCGCTACCTGACGAACCCGAGCCACCTGACGATGCGCGAGCCGTGGGAATGGTGGCGGCCGATCCTGTCGGGCACGCCCGACACGGAAGCCGGCGACGAGGCGAAGCGCGAGTACAAGTACTTCAAGCGCGACTATCTGCGTCCCGCGATCGCGGAAGTCAACGCGGTCACCAACATCTTCGTCGAACTGATCGAGCACCGTGAAGGGCGCCGGGTTGCGGAGATCCAGTTCCGCGTGACCGAACGCAAGCAGCCGATGCTCGCGCTCGACGAACACCCGAATGTGTTCGACAGCACGCTGGTCGACCGGATGGTGAAGCTCGGGATTCCGTTGAAGGAAGCGCAGACGCTCTATGCGGACAGCGAGGAGAACCGCATTCGTGCCGCACTGCAGATGACCGAGCAGCGGATGCGCAGCACCACGCTGCCGCCGGTGCGCAGCGCGCCGGCGTTGTTCAAGGATGCACTGAAGAAGGGTTATGCGCCGCCGGTCGAGTCGGTCGACGCGCTGCCTGCCGGCACGCCGTCCCCGAAGATTGCAGCGGCCCAGCCGGACGATCTGAAGGCGCGCCTGCTGAGCGAGTTCGCGGCGTTCCGCCGCAAGGAAGCGAAGGTGCTGTACGAAGAGCAGGGCGACGCGGAGCGCGAAGTGGCACGCGAGTCGTTCGAATCGGAGGCGCTGCCGACGATGGGCACGCATCTGCGCGATGACTGGCGCAAGCGCGGCCTCGATTCCAAGCTGGCGGAGACGGCCTTTTTCGATTGGCTGGCCCAGAGGACCTGGGGCGAGCCGACGGACGGCGACCTGCTGTCGTTCACGCTGAATCAGTCGCGGGCCGCCTGAGGCCCCCTCAGGCCCGCTGACGGGCCGCCGCCGGCCCCGCCCTCGATTGGCGGGCCCGGCGTCCTCACCAGGCCCTGCGGGCCGTTTCCATCACTCCGACAACAGCATCCGCTCGAGCTGCTCGAGGATCGCGTCGCGCTTGTCCTTCGGGAGACCGCGCAGGCGCAATTCGATGCGATCTTCGCCATACGACTTCAGGTCGCCGACCGACTTGCCGCCGAGCTTGATCTCGAGACGCTGCGCATAGCGCTGACGGCCCGTGGCCTTCGGCGTTTCCTGCGCCGCGACGCGGCCCTTGACGATGTCCGACACCTGGCGCGTGCTGAGATCGTCGGACACGATCTTGTTGATCAGCCGCAGCGTCGCCTCGGTGCCGCGCGCATTGTGATATCGGCCGACCTGATACGCCATGTTCGAACCGAAGCGATCAGGGCGCGCGACCATTTCCTGCATGATCGCTTCCGGCAGCTTGCCGATCGACAGTGCGACGGCCACCGTCGATTCGTCGAGGCCGAGGTGCTCGGAGAGCTCCTTCTGGCTCTGGAAATGCTTGTCGTCGAGGAAGCGGCGCCACACGACGGCGTTGTCGAACACCGTTTGTGAATCGCGCTGGACGTTGAGATCGTAGCCGAGCTTGTAGCTCTGGATGCCGATCGGCACGTCGATCACGATCGCCTTGACCGATTCCTTGTTCGCTTCCTTCAGTGCCCGCACGCGGCGGCCGCCGTCGCTGACGAAATACGTGCCCGGGTTCTCATAGTCCGGAATCACGTGGATCGCCTGCTGCTGCCCTTGCTTTGCGAGGTTGACCGCGAGTTCGGCGATCGACGACTTCAGATAGAAGTGCCGCGGATTGAACGGGCTATGCTTGATCGCCTTCAGCGGCAGCTCGATCACCTGTCCCGGCGCATAGCGGTTCTCGAGACGCCACGCGCGATATTGCGCCGATTCATCGATCGACGGATCGAGCGTGAGTTCAGGAGCGGGCGGCGGCGCGATGTCTTTCTTCGCCGATTTGGTCGGTGCCGGAGTGGGCGTGTCGGACTTGACGATGCCGTCGATCGCATTGAGTCGATCGAGCGCCGTACGCTTCTCGCTCGTCGTGATATCCGGGCGCGCTTGGAATCCTTTGGCAAATTGGGAGGGTTTCATGTGACTCCTTTGTGCGCATAAAGTCAGGGCAGCATGGCGACGATTTCGTCGGCGCATGCGCGAATTTCTGCGGCGGCCAGCTTGCCGCCACGATCGTTCATCTGCAGCACGGTCTGACCGAGCGCCATCGCCTGCTTGTACGCCTCCCGGGTCGGGATCTGCGTTTTCAGCAACGGGAAGCCGAGTTCCTCGAGCGCACGCTTGAGCTCGCGGGTCAGCATGCGCTTCTCTTCGGTCTTGTTCAGCAGGAAGACGGCGCGGAGGTCTTCGTTCATGACCTGCGCCTGCTGGATCAGTTTGACCAGCCCGACGCTCGACCAGTAATCCGCCGGCGACGACGACGTCGGGATCACGGCAATCGATGCGGCCAACAGGACCACGCCCGATACCTTCTCGGTGATCGACGGCGGGCAGTCCACGACGATGATGTCGTAGTCGTTGATGAACTTCTTGATCTCGCGATGGATCTGGCCATCGGCTTCGGCCAGGTTGACGACCGGAAACGGAATGCCGGTGTCGCTGTCGCCGGATGCGCTCGACCAGTGAACCAGTGTGTTTTGACGGTCTGCGTCGATGACGAGGACGCGCTTCCCTTTTTCATGGAACGCGGCACCGAGGTGCATGGCAATCGTGCTTTTGCCGACGCCACCTTTTTGTTGAGTGACTGCAATGATTTCCGCGGCCAATTTTCACTCCTATTTTGGTCGTTGGAATTCTACAGGACGATATTTGGATTTCAATGAAATTGTCGTTCAACAACTACGTATTGGCCATTTGGGCTATCGGTTTATGCGCATAAACGAACCGACGATGGCTGATGACTCGATCGCATGGTGTAGCGTATGCCTGAGAGGTCGGTGAGCGACTCGGTGGGGTTCCAAGTGGTGTCGTCGGTGTGAGTAGCGAGTTGCCGCGCGTGCCGCGTGCACTGCCCTATCGCTCGATGGAGTCGCGTCGGCTGAGAGCTGGAGAGTTTGTGCGCATAAACTCTCCGCGGAAACCGTGGCGCGCGATCGTGCCGGGAGGGCAGGTGCTTCTGATCGTAGTTTGTGAGTGGTACACCCTGGCTGGGTATGCAGCATCGAGATATACCACTCGACCTGCGTACGTCGACCCGACGCGCTATCCAGGCGCTACGTTTATGCGCATAAACCGCGAGCGATAGACGGCGAGTAACGAAGGTCGCCTCCCGACCGCACCGGAATCCAGTGCCGGGCGACCGACTTGCGAGGCAGCATACCGACGCAGCAATCCCACCGAGCAGGATCCCACCGAGCAGGATCACACCGAGCAGGATCCCACCGAGCAGGATCCCACCGAGCAGGATCACACCGAGCAGGATCACACCGAGCAGGATCACACCGAGCAGGATCACACCGAGCAGGATCACACCGAGCAGGATCCCACCGAGCAGCATCCCACCGAGCAGCATCCCACCGAGCAGCATCCCACCGAGCAGCATCCCACCGAGCAGCATCCCACCGAGCAGCATCCCACCGAGCAGCATCCCACCGAGCAGCATCCCACCGACGCCCCTGCATTCACCGCTCCGCGAATTGCGAGGTCCCCGTGCTCGGCAGTCGCCCGCTTTATGCGCATAAACCAGCCGTCCTACGGCGCCACCGGCTACGCCCTTTACAGACCGAACCCCACCGTATTGGCCACACATGCAGACCTTTATTCATCATCCCGCGATAGCGTCCTGTCCTGCTCGCCTTTATGCGCATAAACTCACCAATTCATTGAAGCGCATTCCGATCAACACTCCCCTCTCGCGATCCATCGCACCGACTCATCCACGTGGCGTTACGAAGCAGCGAATCCGCGCCCGATCTCCCGATTCCTCGTCGCCTGCCCCACCAAGCCCCCAATACAGACTGGCTACAATACAGGGCTCTACCTTCCAGGCCTGAATGATGACCACGATCTACCACAACCCCCGATGCTCGAAGTCGCGCGAGACGCTTGCGTTGGTCGAGTCGCTGAATACCACCGGTGCGCCGTTGAATGTCGTCGAGTACCTGAAGACGCCGCCGACGGTCGAGGAACTGGAAGCGCTGCATCGGCAGCTTGGCCGCCCGGTTCGCGACATGCTTCGCGACGGTGAGGAGCCGTACAAGGCGCTGAATCTGGCCCGCGCCGATCTGACCGATGCGGAAGCCTATGCGGCAATTGCCGCTCATCCGATTTTGCTGCAGCGACCCATCGTCGTTTATCGCGGCAAGGCCGCCATCGGCCGGCCGCCCGAATCGGTGCAGGCGCTGTTCGAATAATTCTTGCCCGTCGTATTTTTCTGATTGCGTCAGCCCGGTGCAAGCACTAGCGCGAGCATCGGCAATCGAAGCCCGCTCGCTCGATCACCGGGCAATACACGACCACGGCCCTGACGATCGCGGTCACGCGATCCGGGCCTAGCCTTCCCCGGACGACACTCCGTCATCACCCGGGGCAGGCCCCCGCCCCGCCGCCGCTTTCGCGGCCGTCCGCAGCAGCGCGATCTGCCCGCGATAGGCTCTGCAGCCACTACAGGTCGGCAGGTGTATGCGCACCTGCAGGCGCTCATGCAGGGTCAGATGCCGATCGAGCGCATCCGACAGCAATCGCGTCACGTCAGTACATTTCCCCGGCAGCATCTTCGGTCGTCAGTCCTTGTTCGCTCAGGCAGGTTCGCAGGCGCGTGCGCGCCCGGTAAAGCAGCACGCTGCAATGATTCGTCGTCAGCGTCAATTCGCTGCAGATGTCCGTCATTTCGAAGTCGAGGAATTCGCGCATCATGAACACGCGCCCGATCTGCTCCGGCAGATGATCGAGGCAGGCCTCGAACAGCGTCCAGAACTGCTGCTGCTGCAACAGCGTTTCGGGGCGTGGCCACGGTCGCGGCTTCGCGTGCGCGGCCCAGTGCCCGTTTTCCTTGAACAGCTCGCGATCGAGCACCGACTCGCCGTCCAGCTCGGCATCGAGCGCGGACAAGCTCACCGTCCGCTGCCGCGCGCGCAGCACGTCGATCAGCTTGTTGCGCAGGATGCCGAACACCCAGGTCTTGTGCGCCGACAGCCCCGCGAAATCGCCCGCATGCGACCACGCGGCGGCGAGCGCTTCCTGCACGGCGTCTTCGGCCGCATCGGCATCACGGAGCTGGAGCCGCGCGAAGCGCAGCAGGTCGCGCCGCAGTTGGGCGAGATAAACGGGATCGTCGTAGGCGGACGGCATGGGTGGGTTGCAAGTGTCTCGAGGCGATCGCGCGTGCGTCACAGGGCAGGCGCATCGCAGTGCGAGCAGCTTACTGGGCGCGGTGCCGGCCTGCAATGCATGTTCCGACACGAATTCATGAAACCGGCCGGCGCGCTGCGCTATGCTTGCCGAACCCTGTGTCGCGTGTCGGCAACGACCCGCGGTAGGCAATCTGTAACGTCAGAACATCACGGCCGACTTATCCACAATTTCTGTGGAAAACCTTGTGGAAAGTCGGCCGGACGGCCCCGTGGGGCGGTTCGCGGGCTGGCTTGCCTATAAACAGACCTTTGTCGCCCGTTCGGAAGCAATCGATCCGATTCCTCACTCACCGGAAGGAGAATGCCATGTCCTATCGCATTGCTGTGGTCGTCGGCAGCCTGCGTCGCGCTTCGTGGAACCGCGCGCTCGCACACGCCGTGATCTCGCTCGCCCCCGCCGATTTCTCGTTCGAGTTCGTCGAGATCGGCGAGCTGCCGCTGTACAGCCAGGACTACGACGCGGATTTCCCGGAAGTCGCGAAGCGCTTCAAGCAGTCGATCGAGGCCGCCGACGCGCTGCTGTTCGTCACGCCCGAGTACAACCGCTCGATTCCGGGCGTGCTGAAGAATGCGCTGGACTGGGGCTCGCGCCCGTGGGGTTCCAACTCGTGGTCGGGCAAGCCGGGTGCCGTGCTCGGCACGTCGCCGGGTGCGACGGGCACCGCGCTCGCGCAGCAGCACCTGCGCAACGTGCTCGCGTATCTCGACGTGAAGACGCTCGGGCAGCCCGAGATGTTCATCAAGCACGATCCGGCACGCATCGACGACCAGGGGCAGATCGTCAGCGAAGACACCCGCAAGTTCCTGCAGGGCTTCGTCGATCGCTACACGGGCTGGGTGCGGTTGCTGAAGTCGGCCTGAGCGCCACACCCGATCATGCCGCCGGCACCGGCGCTGGCCCGCACGCAGCGGGTCACGTGCTGGCGTGCCGCGCGTGTCGTGCATCGCGCGCTTCACGGATGCCCAGCAGGATCTCGTCGAGCAGCGCGATGTCGAACGGCTTCGACAGCACGCGGACGTTGACGGTGCGCGTGCGGTCGAGCTCCTCCGCGTAACCCGTGACGAGTATCACGGGCAGTTTCTCCGGCCGCTGTTCGACCGCTTCGGCGAGGTCGATGCCGTTCAGGCGGCCCGGCATGTGGATATCCGAAATCACGAGATCGAACGCGTCGTTCGCGGCCGCGCCTTCGATCAGGCGCAACGCGTCGTCGGCGGTGGGCGCGTAGGTCACGCGGTGCCCGAGCAGCGACAGCAGCGCTTCGGTGCCGGCCGCGACTTCGCCGTTGTCCTCGACGAGCAGCACGTGCAGCCCGGCGATCGCCCCCGCCCCCGTTTCGTGCACGACCGCCGGCGGCCGCGCGACGACATCCTCGACGCGTGCGCGCGGCAGGTAGAGTCGCACCGACGTGCCGGCGCCGACCGCGCTGTCGATCGTCGCGAGGCCGCCCGAGCGTTCGCAGAACGCGAACACCTGCGGCAGGCCGAGCCCCGTCCCCATCCCCTGCACCTTCGTCGTGAACAGCGGCTCGAACGCGCGCGCGAGCACGTCGGGCGCCATGCCCGAACCCGTATCGTCGAGCGAGATCTGCACGAAATCGCCGGTGAGCGGAAAACCGTCCTCGCGACGCAGCGTCACGTTGCGCGCGCCGACCGTGAAGCGGCCGCCGGTCGTCATCGCGTCGCGCGCGTTGACCGCGAGGTTGATCACCGCGAGCTCGAGCTCCGCGACGTCGACGCGGATCGGCCAGACACCGGGCTCGATCGCGACGACCAGCGACGATTTCGAACCGAGCGATGTCTTCAGCAATTCGCGGCACGTGTCGACCCATTGTCCGACGTCGATCGTTTCGTTGTGCAGCGGCTGCTTGCGCGCGACACCGAGGAGCTGGCGCGTGAGCGACTGCCCGTTCTTCAGCGCGCGTTCGATCGCGCCGAGTTCCTTGTCGAGATGCTGGACCCCGCGCCGCCGCGCGATCTGCACGTTGCTCGAGATGATCATCAGCAGGTTGTTGAAGTCGTGCGCGACGCTGCCGACGAGGTTGCCGAGCGCCTGCATCTTGCGCGACTGCCGGTACGCCGATTCGATCGAGCGCCGCATCGACGCTTCGGCCTGCCAGCGGTCCCACGCCTCCTCTTCCGCCTTCAGTCGCTTGAGCGACAGCCAGATCACGGACCACAGCGCGACCGACGGCGCGAACATCGAGAGGAACAGCACGCTCAGGTGTTCGTACCATTCATGCCAGATCGCCGATGTGCGGTACGAGCACGTCACGTAGACGGGATAGCTGCCGACCTGGCGATACGCGACGATCTCGCTGCTCGCGCCGTCGTGGCGCACGCGCACGACGCCGGCGCGCGGATCGTTGCGCGCGTCGCCGAACGTGATGGCGCGATCGGTGTGCGCGAGTGCCGGCGGCGGCGGATACGACGCGATCACCGCGCCGTCCGAGCGCGCGAGCGCCATTGTCATCGGCGTGCTCGCTCCGCCGAGCAGGTCGCGGTAGAACGCGTTGAAATACGACGACTTCAGCGCGATCGACACCATCCCGGCGAACGAACCGTCGCTATGGCGCCGCGCGACGCCCGTGTTGAACACGGGAATGTTCTCGAGCTTGAGCGGCCCCATCATCAGCCGCGAGATGTGTTCGATGACCTTGCCATCGCGGATGCCGGCGAAGTCGTCGCGGTTCGCGATCGACGCATAGGGCGCCGGATAGTAGAGGCTGTTCGCGAGCAGCATCCCGCTCGCGCCGAAGATCGACACGGCGGCCACCTGCGGATAGCCGCCGCCGATCGTGTTCAGCGCTTCGTGGATGTCGGACTCCCGGTTGCGCACGGTCGCGTCGTCCATGTCCTGCACGAGATCGACGATGCGCGCATCGAGCGTCTCGCTCAGGTCGAACACCTTGAGCGCGTGCTCCTCGGCCACCCGCACCGTGCGCATCGTCACGTCGCTTGCAGCGGCCTCGCGCGTCTTCAGGTCGTTGTACGCCATCACCACGACGTAGATGCACGGCAGCACGATCGCCGCGACGAGCAGCACGATCAGCGTCACGCGACGCACCGCGAAATCGTGCTCGGGCGCACCGGACGCATAGGTGCCGTCGTCCTGCCAGTCGTCGGCGGGCGGAGAGGCGGGAGCGTGGGAATCGGCGGGCCGGTCGGACGTCATCGAGGAAGCGGGTGAAGCGGAAGTGTCTGCCATCATAAACGAGTTGCGACGGCCCGCCGCACGGCCCCGGACGTCAGCCATCCTGTCGATTTCGACAGGGGAAATTGTCAGATTGAAAACGCGACGAATCCGGCAGCGCAAACGTACACAAGGAAAAATTTTGCGTACTTATCTCGAAAATGGTCGTGGCTGTTTTCGGAATGGCGCGTGTTCGGACCAATTCTGTTCGAAATGGTGAAAATGGCGAGTTGCATCGCCTCCGGTTTACTCAGAGAATCGCGCCTTGCTTTCCCTATGACAGATATATGCGCCCGCCGGTGTTCGCCGCGCGGTGCGTCGCGCGCACCCGCGCCGCGGCGCCCGCGCGCGGCCGCCAGACGGTTGCCCGCACCCGAACGCATGGCGCCTAAAGAAGTGCGCCGCGCGGTCGTTAACGCGAGAGAGACCATTCCGTATACCGCATCGCCCCATGCCTTTGCCGATTGTAATTGCCGACGATTCGCTGCTCGCTCGCAAACTTCTGACAAAGGCGCTGCCGGGAGGCTGGGACGTCGAAGTCGCGTACGCCGCGAATGGTCGAGAGGCTCTGGCGCTCTATCGTGACGGCAAAGCTTCCGTGATGTTTCTGGACCTGACGATGCCCGACATGAGCGGATATCAGGTTCTCGAGACACTGCGCCACGAAGATCTGAACACGTTCGTGATCGTGGTATCCGCCGATATTCAGCCGCAGGCGCAAGCACGCGTGCGCGAATTGGGCGCGATCGCATTCGTAGCCAAGCCCGTGACGTCGGAGGCATTGCTGCCCATTCTCAAGGAGTATGGGTTGTATGCCTGACTCGGTGTTCACGGCGGAGCAACGCGACGCGTTGCAGGAGATCGCCAACCTCGCAATGGGCCGCGCCGCCGCGCGGCTCGCGTTGTTGCTCGAGCACTTCATCGAGCTGTCGGTGCCGCGCGTGCGGGTCGTGAAAGCGACCGACGCGGGTGACGCGCTGCGCGAGATGACGGGCATTCACGACAACGTGACCGCCGTGCGTCAGGGTTTTCGTTCCGACATCAAGGGCGAAGCGATCGTGTTGTGCCGCACCGCGAGCATCGCGCGGCTCATGTCGGTCGTCGACCGCACGTTCGGCGATGGCGTGTACGGCGGGATGGCGACACCCGACGAAGTCGTGTTCGACGTCGCGAACGTGCTGATGGGCGCGTGCGTCGCGTCGATCCTCGACGAACTCGGCCGCAAGCCCGTGTTCTTTCCGCCGGGGCTGCTCGGCGCAAACGTGTCGTTCGACGACGTATTCCAGCCGACCGAGCTGGCATGGAGCGTGGCATTGCTGCTGGAAGTGAACTTCGGGCTCGAGGACCACGCGTTCCGGGCCCACTTCGTGATGCTGATGGCCGAGGATTCGATCCGGCTGATGGGCGACGCGCTCGACGCGTTGCTGTCCGCGCTATGACGGCCGCCACCTCGTCGCTGAGCGACCTCGTGATCGAGCGGGTGGGCTTCGGCCTGTTCGTGCTCGACCGCACGATGACCGTGCTGATGTGGAATCGCTTCATGCAGGACCACAGCGGCATCCCCGCCGCGGACGTGATCGGCCGCAACCTGTTCGACTGTTTTCCCGACCTGCCGCGCGCGTGGCTGTCGCGCAAGCTCGAGAGCGTGTTCCAGCTCGGCAGCTTCGCGTTCAGCTCGTGGGAGCAGCGGCCCTACCTGTTCCGCTTCGAGCACGACCGGCCGATCACGGGCGGCGTCGACTACATGCAGCAGGACTGCACGTTCATGCCGCTCACGCGCGGCCGCGACGTCGAAGCCGTGTGCGTGACGATCTCGGACGTCACGCATGTGAGCGTGATGCAGCGCGAGCGCGAGGAAGCGGTCGCGAAGCTGCGCGAGCACGCGAATCGCGATGGCCTGACCGGCATCGCGAACCGGCGCTTCTTCGAGGCGCGGCTCGGCGACGAATTCGCGCGCTGGCAGCGCTACGGCGGCGACATGTCGGTGCTGCTGTTCGATCTCGACCACTTCAAGACGATCAACGACCGTTTCGGGCATGCGGCCGGCGATGCCGTGCTGCGCGAGACCGCGCGTCGCGTCGCGTCGATCGTGCGCGCGCAGGATACGTTCGGCCGCTTCGGCGGCGAGGAATTCGCGCTGCTGCTGCCGTGCACGAATCTCGACGAGGCGATGCTGGTGGCCGACAAGGTGCGCGATGCGATCGGCAGCGTGCCGGTCGATGCCGAGGGGGTCAGCGTGCCGGTGACGGCGAGCGTCGGCGGCGCGTGTGCGAAGGCGGGCGCGCTGACCAGCGATGTGCTCGTCAACGAGGCCGACGCCGCGCTCTATCGCGCGAAGCGGCTCGGGCGCGATCGGTCGGTCGCGTACGCATAGGTAGCGCATCCGCCCCGCGGTGCGTGGCGCGGATGCCCTGGGCGCGTGCCGCGCTCAGCTTTTCGCGATGGCGGCCAGTACGCCGGCGAGCACGGCCGGCTGCGACATGAACGGCGAATGGCTGCTGTCGAGCTGGTGCACGTGGGTCGGGTTGCCGGGCGCGAACGCGTCGGCTTCGTCGATGAAGCGCTGCTGCAGCGCGGGCAGGATCACGCGATCCTGCAGGCACTTGATGTAGTGACGGTCGAGCGCGCCCCAGCGTGCGGCCGTCGTCGGGATCGCGGTCGCGAACGGCGCGGCCGGCACGTCGCAGCTCATCAGGTTCGCGACGGCCTCGAAGTCGGCCTGCGGCACGTCGTCGTACAGCGCGCGCTTCGCGAGTTCGCGATACGCAGCGTCGCCGCTGCGCGGATCGATGCGCAGCGCGCCGGCGACGCGCGGGCTCGCCAGCATCAGCGGGCCGAGCATTTCACCCTTGTTTTCAGGTGCGCGCACGTAATCGAGGCCCGGCACGCCCGACGCGGGCATGAAGGCCGCGAGATAGACGATCTTCGCGATCTTGTCCGGCGCGCGTTCAGCGGCCGCCGTGATCGCGAGGCCGCCCATGCTGTGCCCGACGAGCACGACCTTGCCGTGGCCGAGCGCGTACGCGTCGTCGACCGCCTGCATCACCTGCGTGGCGTAATCGTCGAGCGTCGTGTTCGCGACCGGCGACGGCTCGGCGCCGAACGCGTCCTTGTCGAGCGGGCGTGCGAAGTAGGAAGCGGGAAAGCGGGCATGGATGCCGTGCGCGGGCAGGTCACGCGCGATCGACAGGTGGCCGCGCGCGGCCAGCGCGGCCGCGACGTGCGCGTAGCACCACGCGCCGTGCCAGGCGCCGTGCACGAGCACGAAAACGGGATGATCGGACTGCGGGGTGGCGCTTGCGTTCGTCTCCATGGTGTCCGGGTCTTCAGATCTTGAGAAAGGTGTCATCTTAGACGAACCTGTATGCGCCCAGACGGGCCGGATTCGATCTGTTCCTCTTGTCTCGTACAGGCCACATTTCGTTCGTATCTGATTTGAATTTATCGCGAAGCACGCTACTTTGTTGCTTTGCCTGCGATTGCGCCCCATGAACGTCGACTATCTCTTCTACCGGAAGCCGGACAAGCCCGGCCCCTATTCGCTCGACGACCTCGGCGACATCGCGCCGCCGATCGGTCCCGGCGACCTGGTGCGTGCGGGCATCGCACGCGTGTTCGCGCAGATCGACTGGCAGGAATCGCCCGATGTGCCGGGCGCGTGGTTCGGCACGGGCGGCGCGACATTCCAGTTCACCGCGGAGCCCGACGGCCGCGTGACGAGCTTCATGGGCTCTCGCCTCGAACGCCGCTCGATGCTGCAGCTCACCCGCGAAATGGGGCTGATTGCGCTCGACCTGCAACGCGACATCGTTTACGGCTGACGCGCGGCCCGCGCCGGGTCCTGCCCGGGCCGGCCAACGGCTTCCGGCATGCCGCCGCACGCGGCGCGTGTCCGCCATCGAACTTCAAAGATTGCTATACTTTCGCCCAATTCCGGCTTCCGGCCGGTAATTTGTGCCTGTCTGCGTCGATCGTTCGCATATCTCGCACGCATTTGACACCCTGACCATCCCAGCCGGGCATGGCTTCTTCAATCGCCCCGCGTGGGTGTCTCCGTGGAGCTTGTCTTGGCCGTTTCCAATTCCGTCGTGGACGAACAAGAAACCGACGCCGCTGCCGTCACATCGGGCAGTTCTTTCTATCTTGCGATGCGCATCCTGCCGGCCGTGCAGCGCGATGCGATGTTCCAGGTCTACGCGTTTTGCCGCGCGGTCGACGACATCGCCGACAGCGACCTGCCGCGCGCCGAGCGCAACGCGGGCCTCGACCGCTGGCGCGCGGACATCGACGCGTGCTTCGCCGGCCGCCCGCCGCGCCACCTGGCCGCGCTCGACCGCGAGATCCGCGCATTCAACCTGCAGCGCGACGACTTCCACGCGATGATCGACGGGATGGCGATGGATGCGGTCGAAGACATCTGCGCACCCGACGAACCGACGCTCGACCTCTTCTGCGATCGCGTGGCGAGCGCGGCCGGCCGGCTGTCGGTGAGGATTTTCGGGATGCCGGAAGCCGAAGGGATCAAGCTGTCGCATCACCTCGGCCGCGCGCTGCAACTGACGAACATCCTGCGCGATATCGACGACGATGCGGCGATCAACCGTTGCTACCTGCCGCGCGAGCTGCTCGCGCGCGAAGGCATCGCGATCACCGACCCGGCGACGATCGTGCGCGATCCGGCGCTGCCGCGCGTGTGCGCGACGCTCGTCGAGCGCGCGCTCGAGCACTTCCGCCAGGCCGACGCGGTGATGGACACCTGCGCGCGTGCGCAGGTGAAGGCGCCGCGCATCATGTCGGGCGCGTATCGCTGCATTCTCGAAGCCGCGATCGCACGCGGCTTTGCCTTCCCGCGCGCACCGCTGCGCAAGCCGAAGGCGCGCATGCTGATGATCGCCGCGCGCTACGCGCTGTTCTGAGCCGACCGAGTCGATGCCCAGGACCGTCCACGTGATCGGCGCCGGCGTTGCCGGCCTGTCGGCCGCGGTCGAGCTGCAACGCCGCGGGCGACGCATCGTGCTGCACGACGCGCACGCGCATGCGGGCGGCCGCTGCCGCTCATGGTTCGACGGGACGCTGAACACGACGCTCGACAGCGGGCTGCACACGGTATTCGCGGGACAGCCGGCGACACAGCGCTACCTGCGTGCGATCGGCGCGGCCGACCAGCTCGTGGGGCCCGCACTGCCTGAATTCCCGGTCGTCGACGTCGCGTCGCAGCAGCGCTGGACGCTGCGCTTCGGCAACGGGCGCTGGCCGTCGTGGCTGTTCGATGCCGCGTCGCGCGCGCCGGACACGACGCCGCTCGACTACCTCGCGCTCGCCCCGCTCGCGTTCGCGCGCATGGGCCGCTCACTCGCACAGACGATGCGATGCGACGGCATGTTGTGGGAACGTTGGCTGCGGCCGTATTTCCTCGGTGTGCTGAACGTCGAGCCGCGTCACGCGAGCGCCGAGCTCGCGCGTGCGGCGCTGTGCGGCACGTTTCACGCGGGCGGCCCCGGCTGCCGTCCGCTCGTCGCGCGCCACGGCCTCGGCAGCGCATTCGTCGAACCGGCGCTGCGGATGCTGCAGCACGGCGGCGCGCAGATCCGGCTGAACTCGCGGCTCGACGCGTTCGAATTCGGCGCGCACGGCAACGCGGTCGATGCGGTTTCGGTCGGCGGCGAGCGGATCGATCTCGCGCCGGGCGACGCCGTCGTGCTGGCCGTGCCGCCCGAGGTCGCGCAGCCGCTCGTGCCCGAACTCACCGCGCCCGATACGTTCAGCGCGGTCGTGACCGCGTATTTCGCGGCTGAAGCGCTGGCCGGTCACCCGTTGCAGACGTCCGTGGTCAACGGTGTGGTTGATACGGTGCGCACCGGCGGCGGCCAGCTCGCGGCGACGATCCGCGACGCGGGCCGCTGGCTCGACACGCCGCGCGACACGCTCGCGCGACGCATCTGGGAAGACGTCGCGCGCGTGACCGGCGCGAACCCGGAAACCATCCCCGCGTGGCAGCTCGTCGTCGAGCCGCGCGCGGGCTTTGCGGCGGTGCCGTCGCAGGAAATGAAACGTCCGGCCGTGCGTACGCGCTGGACGAATCTTGTGCTGGCGGGCGACTGGATTGCCACCGGCTTGCCCGCCACGATCGAGGGTGCGATCCGCTCCGGCCAGCTGGCCGCGGACGTGCTCCAGACACAGTAAGTAAAAGAGGGACCGATGAACGATCTCACCGAAATGGCAACCCTGTCCGCCGGCGCCGTGCCGGCCGGCGTCGATACGGCCGTCGCGCGTGCGACCGACGCGCTGCTGGCCGCGCAGAACGCGGATGGCCACTGGGTCTACGAACTCGAAGCCGATTCGACGATTCCCGCCGAATACGTGCTGCTCGTCCACTATCTCGGCGAGACGCCGAACCTCGAGCTCGAACAGAAGATCGGCAAGTATCTGCGCCGCATCCAGCAGGCCGACGGCGGCTGGCCGCTGTTCACCGACGGCGCGCCGAACATCAGCGCGAGCGTGAAGGCGTATTTCGCGCTGAAGGTGATCGGCGACGACGAGAACGCCGAGCACATGCAGCGTGCGCGCCGCGCCATCCACGCGATGGGCGGCGCCGAGATGTCGAACGTATTCACGCGCATCCAGCTCGCGCTGTACGGCGCGATTCCGTGGCGCGCGGTGCCGATGATGCCGGTCGAGATCATGCTGCTGCCGCAGTGGTTCCCGTTCCATCTGTCGAAGGTGTCGTACTGGGCGCGCACCGTGATCGTGCCGCTGCTCGTGCTGAACGCGAAGCGCCCGCTCGCGAAGAACCCGCGCGGCGTGCGCATCGACGAGCTGTTCATCGATCCGCCCGTCAACGCCGGGCTGCTGCCGCGCCAGGGCCACCAGAGCGCCGGCTGGTTCGCGTTCTTCCGCGTGGTCGACCATGCGTTGCGCGCGGTCGACGGGTTGTTCCCGAACTACACGCGCGAACGCGCGATTCGCCAGGCCGTGTCGTTCGTCGACGAGCGCCTGAACGGCGAGGACGGCCTCGGCGCGATCTATCCGGCGATGGCCAACTCGGTGATGATGTACGACGCGCTCGGCTACGCGGAAGATCACCCGAACCGCGCGATCGCGCGCAAGTCGATCGAGAAGCTGCTCGTCGTGCACGATGACGAAGCGTATTGCCAGCCGTGCCTGTCGCCGGTGTGGGACACGTCGCTCGCCGCGCATGCGCTGCTCGAAACGCGCGACGCGCGCGCCGAGGATGCCGCGATCCGCGGCCTCGAATGGCTGCGCCCGCTGCAGATCCTCGACGTGCGCGGCGACTGGATCTCGCGCCGACCGCACGTGCGGCCCGGCGGCTGGGCGTTCCAGTACGCGAACGCGCACTACCCGGATGTCGACGATACGGCGGTGGTCGCGGTGGCGATGGAGCGCGCGCAGCAACTCAAGCAGAACGACGCGTATCGCGATTCGATCGCGCGGGCGCGCGAGTGGGTCGTGGGGATGCAGAGCAGCGACGGCGGCTGGGGCGCGTTCGAACCGGAAAACACGCAGTACTACCTGAACAACATCCCGTTCTCGGATCACGGCGCGCTGCTCGATCCGCCGACGGCCGACGTGTCGGGCCGCTGCCTGTCGATGCTGTCGCAGCTCGGCGAGACGCCGCTGAACAGCGAGCCGGCGCGTCGCGCACTCGACTACATGCTCAAGGAGCAGGAACCGGACGGCAGCTGGTATGGCCGCTGGGGGATGAACTACGTGTACGGCACGTGGACGGCACTGTGCTCGCTGAACGCGGCCGGCCTGACGCCAGACGATCCGCGCATGAAGCGCGGCGCGCAGTGGCTGCTGTCGATCCAGAACAAGGACGGCGGCTGGGGCGAGGACGGCGACAGCTACAAGCTCAACTATCGCGGTTTCGAGCAGGCGCCGAGCACCGCGTCGCAAACCGCGTGGGCGCTGCTCGGCCTGATGGCGGCCGGCGAGGTGAACAATCCGGCGGTGGCGCGCGGTATCGACTATCTGATCGCCGAGCAGAATGAAGAAGGCTTGTGGGACGAGACGCGCTTCACGGCGACGGGCTTCCCGCGCGTGTTCTATCTGCGCTACCACGGCTATCGCAAGTTCTTCCCGCTGTGGGCGCTTGCCCGCTATCGCAACCTGAAGCGCGACAACACGACGCGCGTGACGGTCGGGCTGTAACGCGTGGCGACGCAATCCACCGGCTCGTTGCCCGTCATCGCCGTGACGGGGATGGCGTTCGAGGCGCGCATCGCGCGCGGCGACGGCGTCGAAGCTGTCTTTGCCGCACGGGCCGACCGGCTCGAACGCGCGCTGACCGAGGCGACCGCACGCGGTTGCGCGGGCATCGTGAGCTTCGGCACGGCAGGTGGGCTCGCGCCCGACCTGGCACCCGGCGCGCTCGTGGTCGCGAGCGCGATCGACGGGCCGTTCGGCCGCGTCGAGACCGACGCGGGCTGGAGCGCACGGCTCGTCGCCGCGCTGCACGACACGCCGGTCTGGGCGCGCGTCACGCGCGGCACGATCGCGGCCGTCGGCGCACCGGTCATCAGCGAGCAGGAAAAGACGTCGCTGTATCGCGCGAAGGACGCGCTTGCCGTCGACATGGAGTCGCATATCGCGGCGGCCTTCGCGGCGGCGCGCGGCGTACCGTTCGCGGTGTGCCGCGCGATCGTCGATCCGGCGTGGCGCACGTTGCCGAGCGCGGCGACGGCCGGCCTGCGCGACGACGGCAGCACGGCAATCCTGCCGATCCTGCGCGAACTGCTGAAGCAGCCGTCGCAGCTCGGCCCGCTGCTGCAGGTCGCGAGCGATGCGCGCGCGGCGCGTACGACGCTGATCCAGGCGCGGCACGCGTTCGAGCGTGCGGGCGCGATGCGGATCGTCTGAGCGGCACGCGCCGCCTGTCTCGCCCTTCTCCCCCGGTTTTCCGTTTCTCGCGGACAAAAAAAGAGCGCTGCATCTGCAGCGCTCTTTGTCTTTGCGGCGACGGCCGTTGCAGCGTTACTGCTGCGCGGCCGGAGCGCTCGCAGGCGTCGCCGGTGCGACCGCCGATGCCGCAGCCGGTGCCGCCGCCGGTGCAGCGGCAGGCGCACTCGCCGGCATCGCATTGTCCGCACCCGGATCGTCGTACTGCGGTAATCCCGGCGCGGCCGGCGCGTTGTTCGGCGTAGCGCCCGATGCGCCGCCCGCATCGCCCGGATCCTCATAGTTCGGCAACCCCGGCACGGCCGGCGTCCCGGCCGGCACGGCGCCCGATTCACCCGGTTCGTTGTAGGTCGGCACCGTGGCCGACGACGACTGGCTGCGATACGTCAGCGACTTGCGCTGCTGCAGGTACGCGTCGCGCACGAACGAATACGGATCGAGCGCGGCCTGCTTCAGCAGGTCGGTCGCGCCGAGCAGGTCTGAACGCGCGCTGATGAACTGCGCGATGTACATCGGGTTGCGCGCGGCCGGCTCGATGTAGTTCAGCAGGTTGAAGCGCACGTCCACCGCACGGCCGACGCCGTCGCGGATCGTGCTCGGCCCGAACACGGGCAGCACGAGATACGGGCCCGACGGCACGCCCCAGCGCGCCATCGTCAGGCCGAAGTCCTGGTGATGCTTCGGCAGCCCGGCCGGCGTCGCGATGTCGATCAGGCCGGCGACGCCGAACACCGAGTTCATCGCCACGCGCATCAGATCCTCGGTGGCATCGGTGATGCGGAGCTGCAGCAGATTGTTCGCGATGTTGCCGAGATCGCCGAGGTTCGAGAAGAAGTTGCTGATCGCGGTGCGCACGGGCGTCGGCGTGACCTTCTGGTACCCCTTCGCGATCGGCTGGGCGATGTTCGTGTCGACGGTGTCGTTGAACTTGTACATCGCCCGGTTCATCGGCTCGAGCGGGTCGTTGGGGTTGCGGTTCGGTCCCGTCGCGCAGCCGGTCAGCGCTGCGCTGGCGGCAACGGTCGCCGCAATGATTCGCACCTTATTCATTGATTCCTTGCGATTGGTTCTTGGCGCGTTTGACGCGCGGTTTGCCCATCAGGACGGGCTGGAACACCACGGCGCCGATCAGCGTGCAGGTCAGGGCCAGCGCGAGCAGCTTGCCCATGCTCGACGTGCCCGGGTGGTGCGACAGCCACAGGCTGCCGAATGCGGTCGCCGTCGTCGCGGCGCTGAACAGGACGGCATGCGTGAGGCTCGAGTGCAGCAACCCGGTTTGCCCCGCGCGCCACGCCATCACGAAATACACCTTGAACGCGACGCCGACGCCGAGCATCAGCGGCAGCGCGATGATGTTCGCGAAGTTGAGCGACATGCCGAGCACGACGCACAGCTCGAGCGTCACGATACCCGACACGAGCAGCGGCACCAGCGTGCGCAGCACGTCGCCGAAGCGGCGCAGCGTGACCCACAGCAGGACCGTGATCGAGATAATCGACCACAGCGCCGCATGCAGGAACGCGTTGATGATCGTGTCGGCCGAATGCAGGATCGAGATCGGCCCGCCGGTCGTGCCCGGTTCCGCGGCTTTCACGGCCTTCGCGAAGCGGCGCAGCATCGTGTCGTCGCCCGGGTCGACGCCCTTCGGCACCTTCGGCGAGATCTGCACGAGCGCATGGCCGTCCGGCGCGACCCAGTCGCGCACGAGCTGCGGCGGCAGCGATTCGCGCGTGACGTCCTGCGGCTGCAGCAGCGACGCGAGCTGGTTGAGCGCGATGCGCAGCGTATCGGAGAACGCGCGTTCGGCGCGGTCGCGCGTCGCGGCATCCGCGGCGGCGAGTTTCGCGAGCGACGCCGACAGGTGCTGCGCGGCGGCCGCGCCCGGGCCCGGGTGATCTTCGGCCGCGTAGCTCAGCAGGTCCGACACGCGCTTGAGCGCGGCGACGCGCTGCACATCGGTCGCGGGCGGCGCGGGCGGCTGCGTCAGCGCA
>NZ_VWWH01000170.1:0-6445 GCF_011753045.1 Burkholderia sp. Ap-955 | reverse complement strand
AGCGCCTCCGCATGGCCGCGCAGCGCGAGCGCCGCCTCGGTCGGCAGCAGGCCGGACGGCGAGCGCGTGAACAGCGTCTGGCCGAACGCAGCTTCCAGCGCCGCGACGTGGCGGCCGGCCGTCGGCTGCGTGATGCCGAGGGCGCGCGCCGCGCCGGACAGCGAGCCTTCCGTCAGCACGGCGAGAAAGGTGCGGTAGCGTTCCCAGTTCAGATCGGTGGTCATACATAAATGTATAGCTGATCCATCAGGTTCGGCAATTCCTTGATAGCCGAAGCCGCGCCAGAATGCGTGTCATCACGGACATTCATTCAAGGAGAGCGGCAATGACGACCCACGCAGGCGGGACGCAACGACAGGCACTCGTGCTCGGCGCGAGCGGCGGGATTGGCGGGGAAGTCGCGCGGCAGTTGCGCGATGCGGGCTGGCAGGTGCGCGCGCTGAAGCGCGGGCTCGACGCCAAAGTCGTGGAGCGCGACGGCATCGCCTGGATGCGCGGTGACGCGATGGACCGCGACGCGGTCGTCCGGGCCGCGCGCGGCTGCAGCGTGATCGTGCACGCGGTAAATCCGCCGGGCTACCGCAACTGGGCCGGGCAGGTGCTGCCGATGATCGACAACACGATCGCGGCGGCGAAGGCGGAGCGGGCGACCATCGTGCTGCCGGGTACCGTCTACAACTACGGCGCCGACGCGTTTCCGGTGCTGGTCGAAGATGCGCCGCAGCATCCGTCGACGCGCAAGGGCGCGATCCGCGTCGAGCTGGAGCGCCGGCTGCAGGATGCGGCCGGGCAGGGCGTCCGCACGATCATCGTGCGGGCCGGCGATTTCTTCGGGCCGAAGCTCACCGGCAACAGCTGGTTTGCGGCGGGGCTCGTCAAGGCCGGGCAGCCGGTTGCGTCCATCAGCGTGCCGGGGCGGGACGGCATCGGGCACCAATGGTCGTATGTGCCGGACGCCGCGCGCGCGATGGTCGAGCTGATCGAGCGGCGCGACACGCTGGAACCGTTCGCGCGCTTTCATCTCGGCGGGCATTGGGATGCGGACGGCACGCAGATGGCGGAGGCCGTGCGCCGCGTCGCGCAGCGGCACGGGCTGCGGCCGACGGTGCGCAAGTTCCCGTGGTGGTTTGTATGGGCCGCGGCGCCGTTCGTCACGACGCTGCGCGAACTGCTCGAGATGCGCTACCTGTGGCGCGAGCCGATCCGGCTCGACAACACGCGGGTGACCGCGGTGCTCGGCCGCGAGCCGGTGACGCCGCTCGACGCGGCGGTGGAAGCGACGCTGGCGGGGCTCGGGTGTCTCAAGTGAGCAACGGCCCGGGCCGGAGTCCCTGCTCTGGCACGGGCCGGCACGATGGCGAACCGCAGAACCTGCGGCACAACAATTTTCCACATACCCGGGCGCGTCCGATGCGCATCATGTCGGCTCAGGTCGATCAGGCGAAAACGGGGGCGCGATGTTGCATTTCGGGTGGAAAGTATCGGTTGCAGGGGCAATCATGTGCGCATTGAGCGGGTGCGCCGACCTGGCCGGGGTTCTGTATTGCAACAACTCGCAGTTCAACTTTCCGGACTATCACTGCTTTCAGCCGTAATAGCAGCGGCTGGCGCGGCGACGGAACGCTGTCGCGCCCGTGTGCCGCGCAATTGCTCATTGCCCGTTACGCGACGACCGGCAACACCTCCACCGCATAGCGATGCCGAAGGCTGCGCCCGAGCACCGGATCGTGCAGCTCCATCTCGAACGTCTCGCCGTCGCCCATCGCTGCGATCGAGCCATGCACGGCGACCGTGCCGCCATACATCGCGCTGCGCGCGGGCATCGTGCGGCGGTCGTCGAAGCGTTGCCACAGTACGTCGGGTGCAAGCAGGCCGCTGACCGCGCCGTGCTGGTACGCAATCCGCTCGCCATCGCGCGAGATCAGCCACGAACGCATTTCGATCGCATCCCAGTGATCCGCGACTTCCGCGTAAAGCCACGCATCGCGGCCGAGCGGTTTCGCGCACACCTGCTTCGACACCGCGACGCCATACGCTTCGACCTCACGATCCGTATGATCGGAGCCGACGGTCACGAGCGTGCCGGCCGGGCTGTCGACCAGCACGCATTCGATCTCGCCGCCCGAGCGTGCGCCGAGCACGCCGATCGCGGGCGCCTGCGTGAGCAATGCGGCCGACACGCGATAGAAGCACGGCGTGGTCGACGGCGGCGCGACGCCGAGCGCCGCGAGTTCGTCGATATGCGCCTGGATCGCGGCCGGATCGCGGCCGGCCCAGCCGGCGATCACGACGCGCTCGATCTCGACGTCGACGGTGGCCGGCGCGCGTTGCCGGGAAATCACATTGAACGACAGGGTTGGCATGCGGGTATCCGTTTTAAGGGCGAAGGAATGAATCGGCTGGCGGCGACGTTCAATCCGCGAGCGGCTTGTGCGCGGTTTCGCGTGCGACGAGGAGCGCGATCGACGTGACGACGAGCGCGGCGGCGACATACAGCGACACGGCCGTCGTCGTGCCCGTCTGCCGGAACAGCGCGGCGATCACGAGCGGCGCGAAGCCGCCGCCGACGATGCCGGCGAGCGTGTACGCGAGCGACGAGCCCGCATAGCGCACGCGGGTCGGGAACTGTTCGGTCACGAACGCGCCCTGCGGGCCGTACATCACCGCGTGGATCACGAGGCCGATCGCGACGGCCGCGACGATCGCGCCGGGGCGCGCCGAATCGAGCAGCGTGAAGAACACGAACGCCCACACGATGCCGGCGAGCGCGCCGGCGAGATACACGGGCCGGCGGCCGAAGCGGTCCGACAACGCGCCGAAGAACGGCACCGCGAGCGCGTTGCAGGCCGTGCCGATCATCACGGCCGTCAAAGCGACGGGGCGCGACAGGTGCAGCACGGTCGTTACGTAGGTCAGCGTGAACACGACGATCAGCGCATACAGCACGTCCGAGCCGATCCGCGAGCCGCCCGCGATCAGCAGGCGCTTCCAGTGGTACTTCAGCACGTCGGCGACGGGCACCTCGGCGGTCGCGTGCGATTCGGCGAGCTGCTCGAACTGCGGCGTTTCGTCGACGCCGCGCCGCAGCCAGAAGCCGAACACGACGAGCAGCGCGCTGGCCGCGAACGGCACGCGCCAGCCCCACGACAGGAAATCGCCGGACGTGGTCGACAGCGTCACGAGCGCGATGCAGCCGGTGCCGAGCAGCGTGCCGAACGACGGGCCGATCTGCGTCCACGATGCGGACAGCCCGCGCCGCTTCTGGTCGCCGTGCTCGACCGACAGCAGCACCGCGCCGGCCCATTCGCCGCCGAGCGCGACGCCCTGCACGAAGCGCAGCGCGACGAGCAGGATCGGGCTCAGGATGCCGGCCTGCGCATAGGTCGGCAGCGCGCCCATCAACGCGGTCGTCACACCCATCAGCACCAGTGTGAGCATCAGCACCGCGCGGCGGCCGATGCGGTCGCCGAGATTGCCGAACACGAAGCCGCCGAGCGGGCGCGACACGTAGCCGACCGCATAGGTCGAGAACGCGAGGATCGTGCCGGCCAGCGGATCGACCGACGGAAAGAACAGATGGTTGAAGACGAGCGCGGCGAGCGTGTTGTAGATCGTGAAGTCGTACCACTCGAGCGACGTGCCGATCATGCTCGCGGTCGCGAGTCGGCTGTTGCGGACGCGGCGGGGCGCGTGGGCGGCGGGCTGGGCGAGAGTGCTCATGGTGTCGGGCATGTCGTGTCGGGGAACGGGATGAAACGCCGGGCCGATGCGTGGGTGTGCATCGCGCATGCGGTGCGGCCGGCGGGGGCGATCAGGTGATCAGGACGGCATTGCGGCGGCAGCGGCGGGCTCGGTTTCGACGTCGCCGCGCGTGACATGCAGCGGCGCGGCGGCGCGCCACAGCAGCTCGAAGGTGCGCACGTCGTCGTGCCCGGCGAGCGATACGGCCACGCGTCGCGTCGCGGCCGCATCGCTGCCTTCGATCAGCACGAGCGCATCGGCAGCCGGGCGGGCGGCCGCATCGGCGCCGATCGGCGCGGAAAGATCAGGCGCGGTGCAAAAAAGTCGCGCGGCGTGGATGCCCGGTTCGTGCAGCACGTCATCGAAGCGCTCGCGCAGGTGCTGCACGTCGATACGATTCGGCGGCAGCACGAACAGCGCGAGATGCGCGCCTTCTCCGTCGCCGGCCTCGATCGTCAGTTCTCCGACGCGTCGCTGCGTGCCCGTCATGCGCTCGAAGTTCGCGAGCGACCATGCGGTCTGCTGCGTGAACGCACGCCGGTACGCATCGCCATGAAATACGTCGAGCGCATCCGTCACGTACAGCGCGAGATACTGGCGCGGGCCGCGATCGGTCGCGCGAAAGCGCCGCGCATGCGTGAAGCCGGGAATCGCGACACGTTCCTGCATGTGCTCGCGGTCGTACCACGCGTTGAAATCGGCTTCGTGCGCGGGGTCGATATCCGTCCAGACGCAAAGCTGGCCGTGCGGAAGGGAAAGGCGGGTCATCGCGGGGTTCCTCGTGACGGGGGGGGGCAGGAACCGCAGTTTCCCGAAGACGGGCCGCGCCCGTCCAACAAGAAAACAAATTCGCGGTGAACAGGTTTTCTTATGAGCGGCGCGGGCGGCGTTTCGCCGGGGGCGTGGGGGATGGAGTCGTGCGTTTCACTTTTGCCGGTGCTTTCGCTTTGGCTTTTGTCGCGGGACGGGCGGGTGTTTTGTCCACGCTGTCGGGCGCGGCCGTCTTTGCGTGATGCGCGGCGGCCGACATCGCGCGCGCAACTTCGCTGGCGAGTTCCGCGATGCGCGCGGCCACCGGCAGGCCCTGGCTGCGGTATGTCGCGACAAGCGGCAGCGCGGGGAATTCGGGTTCGACGTCGAGCAGTTCGAGCGCGCCTTCGTGGAGTTCGCGCCCGATGATCGCGGGCGGCAGCGCGGCCACGCCGAAGCCGTCGGCGACGAGGCGGATCATCGCGGCGACCGATGTGATGCAGTTGATGCTGGCCGGCCGCTCGACGGCCGCGAACAGCCGCTCGATCGTCGCGTGCGGGCCCGAATGGCGCGAGAAGCTGATGATCGGGAATTCGGCCAGGCGCGCAACGTCGAGCGGCTGGCCGCCGAGCCCGAGGCGCGGGCTGGCCGCCCAGCGCACCGGGAATTCGCACAGCGGCAGGTTCGTGAAATCGGGGCCGGGCACCGGGTCGGTCTGCAGGATCAGGTCGACGCCGTCGGTGCTGAGCAGGCGGATCAGGTGCAGCGTCGTGTCGCTGGTGATCTCGACGTCGAGGCGCGGATAGCGCTCGCGCAGTTGCGCCATCAACGCGGGGAACCAGCTGTGCACGATCGATTCGATCACGCCGATCCGGATCAGGCCCGCGTCGCTCGCCGCATCGATGTCGCGGCGCATTTCGCCGTCGAGCCGCACGATCCGCTCCGCGTACGCGAGCATGCGGCGCCCGGCGGGCGTGAGCGTGGCCGAACGCGTGTTGCGGTCGAACAGGCGTACGTCGAACGCTTCCTCGAGCGACGCGATGCGGCTCGATACGGCGGCCTGCGTCGTGTGCAGTTTTTCAGCCGTGAGCCGGAAGTTTTCCAGCTTCGCGAGCCAGACGAAGGTTTCAAGAAACCGGATGTTCATCGACGTTCGAACCGTGAGGCGGTGCCGGGCGGGGCGGCGGGATCGGTCGATGGTAGCGGATTTTCGGGGGCGGGAAATAAGCGGAAGACGCGGTATGCGTGCGTGGGCAGGTGGTGGAGGATGGGACGACGTGCACGAAGCGCTGCCCGCGACGGGGGCGCCACACGAGCGGCGCACCCGCACGCATCAGAGCTTGTCGAACGCGAGCGTCGGCACGTCGACGACCATCGCGCCGCCGTCGGCGACGAGCGTCGCGCCGGTCACGAACGACGCGTCCGGCGACGCGAGGAACGCGCACACGGCCGCGATCTCGTCCGGGTCGGCCGCGCGCCGCAGCGGCACGTCAGCGCTGACGCGTGCATACGCGCCGTCGAGCGTGTCACCGTGTGCCGCCATCAGCGGTTCCATCTCCGCGTCGGCCATCGGCGTGCGGACCCAGCCGGGGCACACCGCATTCGCCCGCACGCCGTGCGGCCCGTAGTCACGGGCGAGCGACCGGGCGAGCCCGAGCAGTGCGTGCTTGCCGACCGTGTAGCCGCATACGCTGGGCCCGGCCGCGAGCGCGGCGATCGACGCGACCAGCACGATGCTGCCGCGCTGCGCGATCAGGTCGGGCAGGCACGCGCGCGCGCTGACGAACGCGGTATCGAGGTTCGCGTGCATCGCGTCGCGCCACTGCGCGTCGTCGGTTTCGTCCGCGCGGCCGAGCCCGTGGCCGCCCGCGCACGCGACGAGTGCGTCGACGCGGCCGAAGCGTTCGGCGATCTGCGGCAGGAAGCGGGCCCAGTCGGCGGTGCTCGCGGCATA
>NZ_VWWH01000169.1:0-6910 GCF_011753045.1 Burkholderia sp. Ap-955 | reverse complement strand
CTCGCCGCGCTGGTGATCGCCGCGGGCGCGACGCTCGTGCTGCATCGCGACGGCCTGTGGAGCCGCGAACTCGCCGCGCTCAGCCCGGTGCCGGCGCACGCGCAGGCGCTCGATGCGCGGCTGCGCGCCGATGTCGGCGCACCCGATGTGCGCTATCTCGTCGTGATTTCCGCATCGACCGAACAGGCCGCGCTCGAAGGCGCCGAGAAGGTGGCCGCGCAATTGCAGCCGCTGGTCGACCGCGGCGCGCTCGCCGGCTTCGAAAACCCCGCGCGCTACCTGCCGAGCGATGCCGCACAGCGCGCGCGCCAGGCAAGCCTGCCGGATGCCGGCGTGCTCGCCGCGCGGATGCACGATGCCGTCGCGAACCAGCCGATCGCGGTCAATCCCGACCTGTTCACGCCGTTCATCGCCGACGTCGAGGCCGCGCGCCACGCACCGCTGCTGACGCGCGCGGACTTGCGCGGCACGTCGATGGCGCTCGCCGTCGATGCACTGCTGACCGAACGCGACGGCCGCTGGAGCGCGATGCTGCCGCTGCGCGCGCCGGACGCCGCCCGCGCCGCGCAACCGGCGTCGAGTCTCGATGCCACGCCGATTCGCGCGGCCGTCGCGCGCGCGGGCGTGCCCGATGCGCTGTTCGTCGACATGAAGGCCGAAGCCGATCGCCTGTACGTGAGCTATGTGCACGAGGACATCCGGCTGTCGCTCGCGGGTTTTGCCGCGATCGCCGTGCTGCTGCTGATCGCGCTGCGCTCGCCGCGCCGTGTCATGCGCGCGCTCGCGCCGCTCGTCGCGGCCGTGCTGGTCGTGACGGCCGGCTTCGCGCTCGCCGGCGTGCAGCTGACGATCCTGCATCTCGTCGGGATGCTGCTGATCGTCGCGGTCGGCTCGAACTACGCGCTGTTCTTCTGCAAGCGCGACGACGCGCAGCCCGTCACGCCGTACACGCTCGTGTCGCTGCTGATCGCGAACCTCGCGACAGTCGCCGGCTTCGGGCTGCTGGCGCTGTCGCGCGTGCCGTTGCTCGAAACCTTCGGGCTGACCGTCGGCCCGGGCGCGATGCTCGCGCTCGCATTCGCCGCGATTCTCGCGCCCCGCCCGGCCGAGGCTGCGGCCATCAACCGTCATCGAGGAAGCCGCGCATGAACGCGCCGTCGTCCGTTCCGTCGCGACAGCCCGGCGATACGCGCCGCTGGAAGCCGACGCCGCTGATCGCGGGCACGGCCGCGCTGCATGCGGGCGCGGCGGCCGCCGTCGTCGCGCAGCCGGCTGCGTGGCCGTGGGCGGTCGGTGGCGTGGTCGCGTCGCATCTCGCGCTGACCGCCGCCGGCCTGTGGCCGCGCAGCACATTACTCGGCCCGAACTGGACGCGCCTGCCGGCCAACGCGGGCCGCCGCATCGCGCTGACGATCGACGACGGCCCGGACCCGGACGTCACGCCGCGCGTGCTCGACCTGCTCGACCGTTACGACGCGCGCGCGACGTTCTTCTGCATCGGCGATCTCGCGCGCCGTCATCCGCGCTGGATCGAGGCGATCGTCGCGCGCGGTCACGCGATCGAGAACCACAGCCAGCGGCACCGGCACACGTTCTCGCTGTCGGGGCCCGCCGCGCTGCGACGCGAGATCGCGGCCGCGCAGCAGACGCTGACCGAGATCGCCGGCACGCGCCCGCTGTTCTTCCGTGCGCCTGCCGGCCTGCGCAACCCGTTTCTCGAGCCGGTGCTGTGCGAACTCGGCCTGCAGCTGGCGAGCTGGACGCGGCGCGGCTTCGACACGCGCGCACACGATGCGGCGACCGTCACGCGCCGCCTGCTGCACGGCCTCGATGCGCGCGACATCCTGCTCGTGCACGACGGGCACGCGGCGCGCGATGCGCGCGGCGAACCGGTCGTGCTCGACGTGCTGCAAGCGGTGCTGCGCGCGGCCGCCGACGCGCAATTGCACTGGACCACGCTGCGCGCGGCGCTCGCACCGGAACCGCCCGGCGGGCCGGGCGAGCCGGCCGGTTCGGCACCCCCCGTTTGATAAAATCTGACCTCGGACGGCGCGCCTGCCAGCCCTGCTGCGGCGCCCGTTCCGGCCACCGGATGCGACCCTCGTGAAACCTCTCCTGCTCTCGCACTTCACCGCCACCAGCTGCATCGGCCGCGGCCTCGATGCGACCCTCGATGCGCTGCGCGACGCGCGCGGCGAGCTCCAGCCCTGCGACTTCGAACGTGCGGATCTCGACACGTGGATCGGCGCGGTGGACGGCGTCGATGCGCAGCCCGTGCGGGCCGATCTCGCCGACTTCGAATGCCGCAACAACCGCCTCGCGCAGCTCGGCCTGACGCAGGACGGCTTCGACGCACGCGTCGCGGCGGCCGTCGCGCGCTATGGAGCGGCGCGCGTCGGCGTGTTCATCGGCACGAGCACGGCCGGCATCCTCGAAACCGAACACGCATACCAGCGCCGCGACCCAGCGAGCGGCGCGCTGCCCGCCGACTTCCGCTACGCGCAGACGCACAACCCGTATTCGCCGGCCGCGTTCGTGCGCGCGTTTTTCGCGCTGCGCGGGCCGGCGATGGCGATCTCGTCCGCGTGCTCGTCCGGCGCGAAAGTGTTCGGCTCCGCGCGCCGCATGATCGAGGCGGGATTGATCGACGCGGCCGTCGTCGGCGGCGTCGATTCGCTGTGCCTGACGACGCTGTACGGCTTCAATTCGCTCGAACTGCTGTCGCGCCAGCCGTGCCGGCCGTTCGACGTCGCGCGCGACGGCATCTCGATCGGCGAGGCCGCCGCGTTCGCGCTCGTCGAACGCATGCCCGACCCGCCCGCCGCACTCGACGCCCACGCGATCCTGCTGCTCGGCATCGGCGAATCGAGCGACGCGCATCACATGTCGTCGCCCCATCCGGACGGGCTCGGCGCACGCGTCGCGATCGAGCAGGCGCTCACCGCCGCCGGCCTCGGTGCGAACGACATCGACTACGTGAACCTGCACGGCACCGCGACGCCGAGCAACGACGCGGCCGAAAGCCGCGCGATCGGCGCGCTGTTCGCCAGTACGGCTTGCAGCTCGACGAAGGGCGCGACCGGCCATACGCTCGGCGCGGCGGGTGCGCTCGAGGCCGTCGTCGCCGCGCTCGCGCTGCGCGAGCAGTTCGTGCCGGCCGGCGTCAACACGACGCAGCCCGACCCGGCCCTCGCCGCCGATTACGTGCTCGCGAGCCGCGATACACGCGTGCGCGCCGTCCTGTCCAATTCGTTCGGCTTTGGCGGCACGAATTGCAGCCTGATCCTCGGCCGTGCCGACCACGCCCGCCGTTGAGGCCCGCCATGACACTCACCGCCTTCATCGAAAGCATCGGCCTCATCGGGCCCGGATTGAACGACTGGCCGCACGCGGCCGACGTGCTCTCGGGCCGCGTACCGTATGCGCCCGCCCGCACCGAGCTGCCTCCCCCGGCCGGCCTGCCGTCGGCCGAGCGGCGCCGCACCGGCCCCGTCGTGCGCGCGGCGCTCGCGGCCGGCCACGAAGCGGTGGCCGCGAGCGGACGCGACGCCGCGAAGCTCGCGACCGTGTTCAGCGCGTCGGGCGGCGACGGCCAGAATTGCCACGCGATCTGCGAGACGCTGGCCGGCGATGATCGCCAGCTGTCGCCGACGCGCTTCCACAACTCCGTGCACAACGCGCCGGCCGGCTACTGGAGCATCGCGACCCGCGCGATGGCGACGTCGAACGTGCTGTGCGCGCACGACGGCAGCTTCGCCGCGGGGCTGCTCGAGAGCCTGTGCCAGGTCGTCGTCGATCGCGTGCCGACGCTGCTGATCGCGTACGACACCGACTATCCGGAACCGCTGCGTACGGTGCGACCGATCGGCGACGCATTCGGCGTGGCACTCGTGCTTGTGCCCGAAGCAAGCGAACGCGCGCTCGCCCGCGTCGACGTGCAGCTTGCCGACGCACCCGCCACGCCGCTCGCGAACGCCGAACTCGACGCACTGCGCGCCGGCAATCCGGCCGCGCGCGTGCTGCCGCTGCTCGACGCCATCGCCGCGCGGCGTTCGACACGCGTCGTGCTCGACTACCTGGCCGATACGCGCGTGCAGGTCGACGTCGCGATGCCGGACACGTTCACGGTGCGCGCGTGATGACTGCGACGATCCCGCTCGCACCGCCGCTCGATCACGCGTGGATCGCCGCGCACATTCCGCACGACGGCGCGATGTGCCTGCTGGATACGGTCGATGCGTGGGATGCCGCCTGCATCCGCTGTACCGCGACGAGCCACCGCGATCCGCACAACCCGCTGCACGCATACGGCCGGCTCGCGTCCGTCTGCGGCATCGAATACGCGGCGCAGGCGATGGCCGTGCACGGCGCGCTGCTCGGTGCGCACGAAGCGCGCCCACGCGTCGGCTATCTGGCGAGCGTGCGCAACGTCGACGCGTTCGTCGACCGGCTCGACACGTTCGCGCAGCCGCTCGTCGTCGAAGCGGAACGCGTGAGCGGCGACGCCCGCTCGGTGCTGTACGGCTTCGCGCTGCGCTGCGGCGATCGCGTGCTGCTGTCCGGCCGCGCCGCGGTAATGCTCGACGCGTCGGCGGCCGGCGCGCTTCGCCCAGGCCCGGCGCCAGCCGGCGATGCAAATCCTCGATGAAGCCGCTTACTCAAGAGAAGGAAACCAGGTCGTGAAAGTTCGTCAGTTCATTGGCGCCGCGCTCGTTCTGGCACTGATCAGCCCGATCGCGCACGCGGACATGTCGGAAGTGAAGCAGGACATCAAGCGCGATTCGAAGGAAGCCGCGCACAAGACCGGCGAGGCGGCCCGCAGCTTCGGCCACGCGACCGCGAGCGCCGCGAAGGCGGTCGGGCACGGGGTCGCACACGCATCGCGCGAAGGTTGGGATGCCACCAAGCGCACGACGAAGCGGATCTTCCACAAGAACGACTCGGGCGAGTCGGGTGGAAAGAGCGAAAAGAACTGATCACGCATCCCGCGCGCATTGCCGACGGCATGCGCGCGGGGCATGACCGCTCATCGACCGCTCACCGAGCGTTCGCCGATTGCGATGCGCCGGCGCTGCCGTCAGCGAGCACCGTGCATGCGGCGCCGCGGCCTCGCCGTCGCCGGCCGGCGCGCGAAGCACTTGCCGTACGCGACGAACCAGCAATCGCGATGATCGAAGTTCCGCAGCAGCCGCGCGCGGCGCCGCTCGAGCCAGTAGAGCGAGATCGCCATCGTCAGCGCGACGGCCAGCGCCGAGCCGCCGATCACGAGTCCCATCCAGGTGTCGCCCATGCGTTCTCCGGAATGCGAGGCCGAAGCGGCGCGCCTGCCGCCGCTCCGGCACGGGATAGTGGGGAACGCGACCCGCTCGCGCGCGAACGCCGTGCGGGCCGCCACGCGTCAATGCATGTGCTGGCCGCCGTTGATCGCGATGTTGGAGCCCGTCACGAAGCCGGCCTCCTCCGAGCACAGGTAAGCCACCAGCGCGGCGACTTCCTCGGGCTTGCCGAGCCGGCCCGCCGGAATCTGCGGGAGGATCTTCGAGTCGAGGATGTCCTGCGGGATCGCCGTTACCATCTTCGTCGCGAGGTAGCCCGGCGACACCGTGTTCACCGTCACGCCCTTGCGCGCGATCTCGAGCGCGAGCGACTTCGTGAAACCGTGCATGCCGGCCTTCGCGGCCGCGTAGTTGGTCTGGCCGACCGAGCCCTTCGAGCCGTTCACCGACGAGATGTTGACGATGCGACCCCAGCCGCGCTCGACCATGCCTTCACAGACCGGCTTCGTCATGTTGAACACGGAATCGAGGTTGGTGCGGATCACCGCATCCCAGTTGACCTTGTCGAGCTTGCGCAGCGTCATGTCGCGCGTGATGCCCGCATTGTTCACGAGAATGTCCACCGGGCCGACGTCCCGCGTGATCTTCTCGATGCATTGCTGGCACGAATCGTGATCGGCCACGTCCACCGGGTACGCGTGGAACTCTCGGCCGGCCGCGTGCATCTCGGTCAGCCAGCGGTCCGCGCCGGTATTGTTCGGCGAATACGTGACGACTACCCGGTGGCCCGCGTCGTTCAACCTGATGCTGATCGCTTCGCCGAGGCCGCCCATTCCACCAGTCACAACTGCAATTCGCTTAGTCATCCTATTAATTACCGACAAAAAAGTAATCGATCAAGGCGGAGCGGCGGCGTCGCTCAGGCTGCCGCCCCACCGCTTCGATGCGCAGCCGCCCGCGTCGCGGGCACGGCACGCACCGGCACCTCGCGCTTGTTGTTGACTGCTTGTCGTGCGCGAAAACCGCTTCGCCCGCGTGCGGCGCCGGCTGGCGCCGCACGCGGAACGAGTCGTCAGACCCTGCTCAGACGCGCTCGACCGCGAGCGCGACCCCCATCCCGCCGCCGATGCACAGCGACGCCAGCCCGCGCTTCGCATCGCGCTTGGCCATCTCGTGCAGCAGCGTCACCAGGATCCGGCAGCCCGACGCGCCGATCGGGTGGCCGATCGCGATCGCCCCGCCGTTCACGTTCACCTTCGACGTGTCCCAGCCCATCTGCTTGTGCACCGCCAGCGCCTGCGCCGCGAACGCCTCGTTGATCTCCATCAGGTCCAGGTCGCCCGGTGTCCAGCCCGCGCGCTCCAGCGCTCGGCGCGATGCCGGCACCGGCCCCATCCCCATCACGCTCGGGTCCACGCCCGCGTTCGCATACGCCTTGATCCGCGCCAGCGGCGTCAGGCCGAGTGCCGCCGCCTTCTGCGCCGACATCACCAGCACCGCCGCCGCCCCGTCGTTCAGCCCCGACGCGTTCGCCGCCGTCACCGAGCCGTCCTTCGAGAACGCCGGCTTCAGCCCGGCCAGCGATTCCGCCGTCACGCCGTGACGCACGAATTCGTCGGTGGCGAACTGCAGCG
>NZ_VWWH01000168.1:0-6996 GCF_011753045.1 Burkholderia sp. Ap-955 | reverse complement strand
AAGATCGTCGCGAGCACGAACAGCGCGCTCATCCACAGGATGGCCGACTGGCTCGACAGGAAGTACTTGAGGAAGAACGCCGAATCGGCGCGCGCGAGATCGCCCTGGTAGATCTGGATCGACAGCAACGCGAGCACGGCGATCGACGCCATCATCAGCCGCGCGGGTTTCCAGCGCCAGCCGAGCGCGATGAGCGCCGGCACGGCGCCGATCATCACCGCCTTGTCGTAGTCATCCATGCGCGCGTTGTAGTGCACGAGCGCGTAGCCCGCGCCCACCACGAGCGCCAGTGCGAACAGCCAGTCGAGCAGCGACAGGCGCGCGAGGAACGGACGGTCGTCGAACAGATCGACTGCCCGAACCTCCCGCAACGCACCTGTTTGCCGATACGGCGACGCGGCAACGGAAGCCGCATCGCCGCGAGAGGATTGCATCGCTTTCATGGCATTCACCGGAATGGAACTGCGCAGGGTTGGAAGAAAAAGAGGCGCCCCGCCCCGGGGGAGACGAGACACCTAAATGATCACAGCCGGCGCCGGTCGCCTGCCCGCCGCGCGGCACGTGCCGCCTGCGACGCCGATTCGGCGGCGCTTGCTCATTGATCAGCCGGCGGGTTCGTCGGTGCACCGGCCTCCGGCTCGTTCATCGATGCACCAACCTCCGGCGCGTTCATCGGTGCACCCACCTCCGGAGCGTTCGTCGATACGCCGGTTTCCATCGGGCTCGTCGATGCACCGACTTCCGGCGGGTTCGCCGATACGCTGGCCTCCGCCGGGAATGCCTCGACGAATGCCGCGACGGCGCGCATGTCCTGCTCCGTCATGTTCGAGCACACCGACTTCATGATCGCGCCGCGCGGCCGCGTGTCGGTTTCCCGGAAGATCCTCAGTTGCTTCAGCACGTAGTCCGCGTGCTGGCCGGCGAGACGGGGAAACCCGCTCATGCCCTCGCCATGCTGGCCATGACACCCGATACAGGCCGCGACGCCCTTGTCCGGCAGGCCCGACGCGAAGATCGCCTTGCCCGTGTCGACGAGCAAGCGATCGCCGACCTCGCCGAGCGCCGCCGGCTGGCTCGAGAAATAATCCGCGAGCTGGTCGATCTGCGCATCGGTCAGATGCGTGAAGCCCCACATGTAGCGCTTCGCATTCGGATCGGCGCGCGCGTGATGCTTGAAGTCGTTCAACTGATCGACGAGATATTCCTTGCGCTGTCCGGCCAGCTTCGGAAACATCGGCGACACCGACACACCGGTCGCGCCATGGCAGTTCGAGCACACCTGCAGCGCGATGGTCTTGCCGGACACGGCCGGGTTGTCGACCTGCCGCGACCGCTCCAGGTCGTGGCAACCCGCCCCGGCCAGCACCAGCGCAAGCGAGACGATATGGGCCACCTTGTTCATGTCAGGCTCCTCCTTGCCGCAATTTCCGACGCCGCGCGAACCGATTCCGTTCGGCGACGGTGCGCATCTGCATCGACACGCGATGCGAGATACGCGCCACCCGCTCGCTGCGCGTGCTCCAGTCGGCCTGGCGAACGGGGAACGCCGGCCGGGAGGTCAGAACGACGCGACCCATAGGTACAGGAACAGCGTGTCGTTATCCCGTGCATTGCGACCCGCGCCGTCGTAGTTGGTCGCCGCACCGAGGAACCGCGTGAAATGCGTGTACTGCAAGCCGATCCGCACGTACTGAACCGGTATCCAGAAGATCTCCGGCGTCCAGCCCTGCGTGTTCGGATGGAAGTTCGCGCTGCCCGAATACAGCGTGCTGTCCGCCGTGCCGGTCGTATTGAAGAACGACAGGCTCACGCCGTATTTGTTCTGGTAGATGTACGACGCCTTGAGCCGCAGCGAATCGAGACGCGCCGCCGCACTGTCGCCCAGCACGAAGTTGTTCGGGTCGTGGATGTTCTCGCGCACGTAGCGCGCCTGCGCGGTGACCGTGTGCGGCTCCAGCAGGTACTGGTACTGCGTGTCGAAACCGTAGTCGCGATAGCGTGTCACGCCCGTGCCGAAGATCGGGAAGTTGTTCGGGTCGTTCGGATAGATGTCGACGCTCAGCCCGAACGCGCCGACCATCAGGCTGTGCGGGCCCCATTCGCGCGTCAGCGCGATGCGCGCATACGGGTTGTAGCCGCGCAGATAGACCTGCGGGTGGTCCGGGTTGCCCTCGTGGTTGCCGTGGCTCAGGAACGACCAGATGCCGTCGGCCGTGCTGTAGGCGGTCAGCTCCGCATAAACCGTCTTGTTCCAGTACAGGTAGCCGCCCATGCCGACCACCTGCATCGCAAGACTCCCTTCGAGCACCGGCAGCGCCGGAACGCTGGCGACCGGGCTGATCGTGGACGCGATGTACGGATAACCCCAGGCCGGCGCGGTGTTGAAGACGTCCTGCACGGTCGGGTTGTTGTGCAACGTCAAGCCGAGGATCAGATCGGTCCCGGCGGACATGATCCGGTCGACGAAGCGGAAGTCGGTATTGTCCGACGACCAGTGGCCTTTCCATTTGCCGCTGTCGTTCTGGTGATCGTAGTTCGTATAGGTAAACTGAGCGAATCCACCGATCTTGTCGGTGATCTTCCCGGCGAGGAACACGCTCGCGAAATCGAAGATCGGCAGCGCGTTCTTGGGATTGATCGGGTTGCCGTTGGCGTCGCTGTTGCCCCGTGTCGTGCTCAGGTCGCCGATGGCCATCGCGGCGAGCGGAATCGTGCGCTCGCCCAACGTATAGCCGTTCAGCTTGAACATGCGCCCGTACGGCGTGAGTTCAGGAAACTGTCCGCCGGCATGGCACGCGACGCAGCTCTGCCCCGTCTGGCGCGCAAAGATCGGCAGCGCGTGCGCGACGGACGCCTGCAGCAACGCGAGCGCCGCGAGCACGGCCAGCCAGCCGCGATATGCCCGGCGATGTCGCGCATCATGGCCGGCCAGGAACGTTGTCATGACGATTTCCCTCCCCGCAGCGTTTGCCGCGATACTCCGGCGCGACCTCGGAACGTCGCGCGATGACTTCATTGTGCGAAGCACGCATCGGAACCGACATGGGGCGACTCCCTCCATACGCGGTCTGATCCCCACTCCATCCGCAGGCGCGTAGCGCCGTTCACGGAACGATCCAGCCTCCGTCGGCGGAGATCTTCGTGCGGTCCGGCCCGGCGAACCGCACGATATAGCCGCCCTTCGACGCGAAGCGCTGCCCGGGCGCGAGCGTCAGGCGCGGGTAGTAGCCGGTCAGGATGCGGCGTTCGAGCATGTCCTGGATGCGCTCGACCAGATACTCGGGCACGAACGAATCGACCACGTGACTCAGCGTTTCGGCGAGCAGGCCGCACGCGAGATAGGTATCCGCCTGCACCTGCGGCGCGACCATCGGTATCTTCCGGATCGTGAACCAGCCGAACGCGTAGTCGACGCGCACGCGCCGCCCCTCGGGCAAATCGAACGGATAGGCGACGCGCGTCACGCCGCGCCAGCTCGTCGGCAGCGGCATGCTGTCGAGCCCGCCGAGGAGCCCCGACACGAACACCGTGTCCGACGCGGGCGGCATAGGGTCGAGCGCCGCGAGATCGGGCGGCCGCAGCCACAGCACGAGCACGTCGTCGCGCGGCATGCGGCGCAAGGCGTGCGCGACGCCGTCGCGGGGCGCGAGCGCGTGATTCGACACCGCGATGCCGCGCGCCTTCAGCGCGGCTGCCAGCGCCTGCGCGCCGCGCTCGCCGTTGTCGCCCGCGCGATAGACCTGCCATACCGTCTTCCCCGGCCGCGCGCCGACTTCGTCCAGGATGCGCTTCGCGATCAGGTCCGACTCGAGCAGCACGCCACGCGAGAAGTACACGGAATAGAAATCGCGATCGGTCTCGACCGGCACTTCGACGTTCGGAAACAGACACGGCACGGCCGCCGCTTCGCAGAAGTCGTGGACCGGCGCCCAGTTCCGGCCGCCGAGCCCCGACACCACGGCCAGCACCGGCTGCCGCTCGAGATACGCGTCCAGTTGCGCATGCCACGTGTCCGGCGGCCCGGTGAGCGACCAGACATGCAGTTCCCAGCGCCGATTGACCATGAACATCATTTTTCGCGTCGAGCGCAGCGGCGGCGTCGTGCCGAACGGAAACGCGTTCTTGTCCGCGAAGTAGTGCTGCAGGACGTCGAGCATGCCCGCCCGCTTCACCGGGTCCGCGTCCGGCGTGACGATCGTCGCGAAATGCAGCACCGTGTCCGTCACGCCCGGAAGCCTGCGCCGGTCGAGGCGTTTCAGATACCCGCTCAGCGCGGCCATGTCGGCATCGTCGAGCGCATACTGCGGCATCAGCCCGGCGAGCGGCCGGCCCTCCGAATCGATCCCGTCGCGCACGGCCCGCGCGAGCTGTTCTTCCGTGTACGGTTCGCGATCGGTGCGCATGCCGGGGACGTACGGAATGTCGAGATCCTCGCCGGTTTGCGCGCGAGGATGCACGAGGTAGCGCCACGTGATCGGCGGGATCGTATTGTTGCCTTCCTTCGCACCGAGGCCGCTGCGCCGGTGGCAATTGATGCAGGCGGCCGCGGCACCGCGCAGGCGCACGCCGTCCTGATGCATCGCTTCGAGCGGCGCGCCCGAACCGAGGATGCCGCGCTGGTAGATCGCCGCGCCCGCGTCCGCCGGCGCGGCAGCAGCGGACACGGCGGAGACGGCCGACGCGGTTGGCACGGCGGGCGCCGCCGCCTCGTCGCCGAGCGCCTGCCCTGCGCTCACGCCCAGTACGGCCAGCACCATCCACCGCGCCAGCTGCCTGCGCGACGCCGGCAGGCACACCCGCGCGAGGGCGCGCAGCCGCCCCCGAATGCCGTTCATGGCCGGGCCGTCGGCCCGCCGACGCCGGGCAGTATCGGCCACGCGTTTGCATCGATCGCCACCGGACGGCGTCCGCCCGGCGACGCGGGTCGCGCGAAGATCGCGTCGTCGAGCGGCGGATTCAGCGACACCTTGTCGATGAACAGCGTGTCCTTGGTCGCTGCCGCGGCCGTGCCGCTCTCGATCTTCATCGGGATCTGCAGGCCGTCGATGCGCTTGAAGTTGCTGTAGTTCACCTCCACGGTGATCGGGCCGGCGGGCCCGCGCACCACGCGGTCGGCCTTCACGTCCAGGAACGTATGGCTGTCGATCCACACGTGGCGCACCGCGCCGGATGGCAGCTTCACCGCGAGGCGGTACGCGTCGTGACCGCCGAGCGATTCGACGCCGTCCAGCGCCACGCCGATGCCCTTCGCGTCATGGTCGACCAGCGGCCCGTCGATCACCTGCTCGTCGCGCGCGGACGTCAGCTCGCCCGGCGTATACGGCCGCAGGCTCGCCCCGCTGCTCGCGCCCTGCTTCCAGCCTTCGCGGCCGTCGAACACGCGCACGGCCTTCTGGTTGAGCACGGTGAGTTCGAAGCGCGTCTTGTTCGGCCGCTTCATCGCGAGGATGAACGGCATGTCGCGCACGGGCGCGTTCGGGCTGTCCACATGGCCCGACCAGACCATTGTCTGGATCTTGCGCCATGCATCGGGCCCGCCTCGCGCCGCGATGTTCTTCTCGACGACCTGGTCTGCGGTCAGGCCCTGTCCCGGCAATTGCTCGCACGCGCACAGGGCCGCCATCGCGCAGCCGGCGAGCACCCACGATCCGATCCGTCCCATGGCCGTCACCTCGTCGGGCTGTCCGTCGGGTGACTCGCCACCCGGGCGACGGTGAGCGGCGGCTTGCCGAACAGCGCGTCGTCGGCCGTCTCGTTGAGCGTGACGTGCTCGATCGTGATCCGGTGCGTCTGCCTGACGCCGCTCACGACGGTCTCGAGCGTGTGCGGCATGACCAGCCCGTTCTCCTTGCGGTAATCGCGATAGAGGATGGCGACGCTATGCGTCTTGCCATCCAGTACGCGCGGTTCACCGTCGATCTTCAGTTCGAGGAAGCTCGACGCGTCGACCCACAGGCGCCGCGTCGCGCCGTCCTTCGTCGTCAGCTTCAGCACGTACGCGCGGTGCCCTTCCACCTGCTCCGTGCCGAGCGTCTCGATCGTGGTGCCCTTGTTCGCGTAGTCGATCAGCGGGCCGTCGAGCTCGGCGGACGACGCGGCCGACTTGAGCTGCGCCGGCGTATACGGCTCGACGTCGTTGCGGCCGAGGTACGGCCGGACGAGCCAGCCCTGCGAACCGTCGTACACCTGCAGCGCGGTCTGCTGCTCGAACTGGATCTCGAGCCGGCTCTTGCGCGGGCGCTTCAGCGTCAGCGTGAACGGCAGCTTCACGTTCTTCTTGCCGCCCGCATCGAGCTGGCCCGTCATCCTGAGCGTCGACACCGCCCGCCACGCCTGCAACCCGCCGCGCGCCGCGACATTGCGCGCGGCGATCTGCGCCGCGTCCATGCGCGCGGCCGACGCCGCCTGCGCATTCCCCGCCGCCGAAGCCGCGAAGGCGGCCTGGCCGAAAGTCAGAAAGACGGCGGCGCACGCCGCCGAAATCGACTTGAAAAGAAACCGGTTCATGACTGCTCTCCCCGCATGCAGGCCGCCCGTTGCCGATGCGCGACGGCACGCGTTTATGTGATTACTCGACCACCAGCCCGTCGATATGCAGCGAATCGATCAGGATGCTGACCCGTTCGCCGCGCTTGATCGGCCCTCCCTTGTTGGAAAACACCATCCAGTACTCCTGACCGGCTATCAGCTGGCCGGTCTGCCGCAGCGCGCCGATCTGGTCCATGACCGGAATCACGAGCATCGCGTGGCTCGTTTCTCCGTACAGGTAGACGGTCGACTTCGTATCGGCGAGCAGCCGCGCCTTGTCCGGATCGACCACGCGATAGCTGAAGCGGATCAGGTTGCCCGACGCGGTGCTGCGCACGTGCAGGTCGTCGATGCCTTTCCCCATCTGGTAATAGGCCTTCGCCTCGCGCGGCAGGCTCACCGGCACGTACGGCGAGCGCCGGTGCGCGGCCTCGGCCGGCGCGTCCTGCCCGGCCGCGGCCGGCCGCG
>NZ_VWWH01000167.1:0-7401 GCF_011753045.1 Burkholderia sp. Ap-955 | reverse complement strand
CCGGCCGCGCATGCAGGCCGCCCGGCTGCGCCAGCACGATTTCACGGCGCACTTCGTTCTGCGCCGCGGCGCCGGCTTGTGCCGCCTGCACGGCCGCCTCGCCCTTGCCGCGCAGCGCGAGCAGCGGCGTCTCGCCGGCCGTCGCGAAGCCGCTGGCACGATCGACGACCTCGAACGCATCCGAGTTGGCAATCGCGATCACCGATACGAGCGAATGCGCGCTGCGCGCCACCGCGTCCTGGTCGAACTCGATCAGCAGCGTGCCCACCTCGACACGCGCGCCGGCCTCGACGTGCGCGATGAAACCCTGCCCGTTCAGCTCGACCGTGTCGATGCCGATGTGCAGCAGCACCTCCGCGCCTTGCGGCGTCGTGATCGTCACCGCGTGGCCCGTGCGCGCGAGATGCGACACGACGCCCGCGCACGGTGCGACGAGCTGGCCCGCGAGCGGGTCGATACCGATGCCGTCGCCGAACATCCCGCCGGAGAACACCGGATCGGGCACGTCGGCCAGTGCGACGATCGGCCCCGTCATGGGGCTAAGCAGGACGATCTGATCGTGGGTGGGGCTCTTCAACTGGGACTCCTCGGCGCGTCTCATCGGCTGTCTCGGCTATCAGTGCGTTTCGGTGACTTTGTTCAGGTGGCGCGGCGTGTCGGGATTGCGGCCGCGCGCAACGGCGAGATCCGCCGCCATCACGTAGAACGAAAGAATGGCGGCGATCGGGTCGAGCGCCGAATGGGCGGACTGCGCGAGCGGCAGCGTCGCGCCGGGTATGCCGGCGGGCGCCGCGAGCAGCACGGCGGCGCCGCGGGCGCGCATGTCCGCGGCAAGCTGCAGCAGGCCGGCCTGCTCGGGCCCCGGCGGCGCGAACACGAGCAGCGGATAGTCGCGGTCGATCAGCTCCATCGGGCCGTGACGGACTTCGGCGCTCGAGAACGCCTCGGCCTGGATGCCGGACGTTTCCTTCAGCTTCAGCGCGGCTTCCTGCGCGATCGCGAGGCCCAGGCCGCGGCCGATCACGATCATCCGCTCGACACCCGCCAGTGCGGCCACCGCCTGCGACCAGTCGAGCTGGCCGGCTTGCGCGAGTACGTCGGGCAGGCCGCGCAGCGCGGTCGTCAGCGCGGCGTCGCGCTGCCAGTACGCGACGATCTGCGCGGACAGCGACAGCATCGCGATATAGCTCTTCGTCGCGGCCACCGACAGTTCGGGGCCGGCGAGCAGCGGCAACTGGTGCTCGCACGCGTCGGCGAGCGGCGACGGCAGCACGTTCACGGCGGCGACGGTGCGCGCGCCGGCTTCGCGCAGCGCGGCCATCGTATTGACGAGATCGGGGCTCTTGCCCGACTGGGAGAAGGCGATCGCGAGCTGGTCCTGCACCCTCAGCGGCGCCTGCTGCAGCGTCGCGACCGACATCGGCAGCGACGCGACCGGCACGCCGAGGCGGCTCATCGTCAGGCTCGCGAAATAGCTCGCGGCGTGATCCGAGCTGCCGCGCGCGACCGTCAGCGCGACGGCCGGCGGGTGATCGAGCAATTGGCCGGCGAGCGCTTCGACGCGCGTCGTGTCGGCGATCTGCGCGGCGACGACCTGGGCGGACTCGCGCGCTTCCTTAAGCATATTCGACAATCGATTCTCCTTCGACGTAGGTCGCGGTGAGGTTCAGGTCGCGGTCGAACACCGCGAGGTCGGCCCATGCGCCGCGCTCGAGGCGGCCGCGATCGGCGACGCCGAGGTAGTCGGCCGCGTAGCGCGACATCCGGTTCGACACGTCGGCGATCGGCAGGCCGAGCGACACGAGGTTGCGCAGCGCCTGGTCCATCGTCAGCGTGCTGCCGGCGAGCGTGCCGTCGGCAAGCCGCACGCCGCCGAGGCACTTCGTCACGTGCTGGCTGCCGAGCCGGTATTCGCCGTCGGGCATGCCCGTGGCGGAGGTGCTGTCGGTCACGACGTACAGGCGCGGGATCGCGCGCAGCGCAGCACGAATCGCGCCCGGGTGGACGTGCAGCAGATCGGGGATGATTTCCGCGTATTCGGCATGAGCAAGCGCCGCGCCCACCAGGCCCGGGTTGCGGTGATGCAGCGGCGACATCGCGTTGAACAGGTGCGTGAAACCGCACGCGCCGTGCTTGAGCGCGGCCACCGCGTCGTCGTAGGTCGCGAGCGAATGGCCGAGCTGCACGCGCACGCCGCGCGCGGCCATCTCGCCGATGATCTCGATGTGGCCGGCGATTTCCGGCGCGAGCGTGACGACGCGGATCGGCGCGATCGACAGGTACTTCAGCACTTCGTCGAGCACCGCCGATACGGCCGCGTCGGGCTGCGCGCCGAGCTTGCCGGGGTTGATGTACGGGCCTTCGAGGTGCACGCCGAGCACGCGCGCGCCGCCCGGCGTGCGGGTGCGCGCGACGCTGCCGAGGTTGCCGACGACTTTCATCAGTTCGTCGCGCGGCGCGGTCATCGTCGTCGCGAGCAGGCTCGTCGTGCCGAATTGCGCGTGCGTGCGGGCGATCGTCTCGATCGCGTCGCCGCCTTCCATCACGTCCGCGCCGCCACCGCCGTGCACGTGCAGGTCGATGAAGCCGGGCAGGATGTAAGGCGCGTCGTTCTTCGCGGGATCGACGGGCTTGCCGTCGAGGGTCGTGATGCGGCCGTTCTCGCTATCGAGCGAACCGTGAATCCAGCCGTCGGGGGTAAGGATGTTTCCAGTCAGCATGACGTTCTCTTGATGATCTGGTGACGCGGGCATCCGCGTCGTGATTTGCAAATCCGTGTCGTTGCTTCACGCATGTCGCGCGCGGGCAGTCTCGCGCGTCAGCGTTTCAGTTCGGCGACGAAGTCGTAGTAATCGTCGCGGCAATACGTTTCACTCACTTCGATCGCGCGCTGGTCGGCGCCGTAGCCGATCCGCGTGATCACCAGCAGGGCTGAACCCGGCTTCACCGCCATCCATTTCGCGATCGCGTGGGTCGCGTTCGCCGCGCGAAAGTGCTGCAGCGCGCGCACGACGGTCATGCCGCGCGCTTCGAGGTATTCGTACAGCGACGCGCCGAGCACCTGCGGATCAGGCACCACCGCTGCCGGCAGCGTCGAGTGCTCGACGGCCATCACGATGCCGTCCGCGCGGCGCAGCCGTTCGAGCCGCGCCACCGTCGCGCCGGGCGCGAGACCGAGACGCGTGATCTCGTCGCGGTTTGCGGCACGCAGCGTGCGCGACAGCCACACCGAATCGGGCACGAAGCCGCGCTGCTGCATCTTCGCGGTGAAGCCGACGAGACGCGACAGCGGATCGGCGACGCGCGGCGTGATGAAGCTGCCCGCCCCGCGCGCCCGCTTGATCAGCCCCTGCTCGACCAGCAGCGCGAGTGCGCGACGGGCCGTGATCCGCGACACGCCGACCGACACCGACAGCAGCCGCTCCGACGGCAGCGCCTCGCCGGCCCGCCACGCGCCGGCGTGGATCGCGCTCGCCAGGTTGCGGGCGAGCTGCAGATAGAGCGGCGTATCGCTGAGGGGATCGGGCGCCAGTTCGGACCAGCCGGTTTCCATGTGCCTCCGGGTGTCGGACGACGACCTCAGGCCGTCGAAAGTGAGGGCATTATATAACCACCATAATACCAGTCAACGAACTGGTATTAGCGGTGCCGAAATCGCCGGAAGCCTTGCCCGGCAAGCGTTTTAGTTCTCACAAACCCTTTGTTTACAATGAAGTACGGGATAGGGATTTACCCGGATTGGTATGCAAGGGGACAGTTCCAGTACGCGGTTGGGCCAGGTTTTGGACACGAATATGGGACCTGAATAGAACCAGTTGAGCCAACTGGTATGCACGGATGGCGAGGCACCGCGCGTTCGGCGGCGCGCACCGGTTGTGTCAGTGAAATTCGCGGCTCGACGTGCGCAGGCCGCCGAGCAGCGGCGTCAGATCCTCGAAGTGCTGCACGACGAGGTGCCTCACGTCGCTCGCGACCTGCCACACGCCGGACGCGGCAAGCAGCCGCGAATCGAGGGTTTCGCGGCGCTGCCGCGCGAGCAGCTCGGGCCGGACGATCAGGTTCACGCAGCCCGTTTCGTCCTCGAGCGTCATGAACATCACGCCTTTCGCGGTGCCCGGCATCTGCCGCGCGGTCACGAGCCCGCACGCGCGCGCGAGCCGGCCGTCGGGGCGGTCGTGCAATTCGGCCGCGGACGACAGCCGCCGCGCGCGCAGTTCGGGCCGCAGCAGCGCGACGGGGTGGCGATTCAGCGTGAGGCCGGTGGTGTGATAGTCGGCGAGGATGTCGTCGGCTTCCGACGGCGCGCCGAGCGCGGGCTTCTCCACTTCGTCGATCGTCGCGGTCGCGAGCAGGTCGCGTTCGGGGGCGGCTGCAACCGCTTGCCATAGCGCATCGCGGCGATGGCCGGCGAGCGTCGCAAGCGCGTTCGCGGCGGCGAGCGCTTCGAGATCGCGGCGTTCGAGCTGCGCGCGGCGTGCGAGGATATCGACGTTGTCGAACCGGCCAGCCGTGCGCGCGGCTTCGATGCGGCGCGCGGCGGCTTCGCCGAGCCCCCGCACGAGCGACAGGCCGAGCCGCACGGCGGGCTGGCCATGCGGAGGCGGCTGATCGGGCAGCGCTTCGAGCGATGCTTCCCAGTTGCTTTGCGTCACGTCGATCGGCCGCACCTGCACGCCGTGCCGCTTCGCGTCCTGCACGAGCTGCGACGGCGGATAGAAACCCATCGGCTGGCTGTTCAGCAGCGCGGCGAGGAAGATCGCCGGTTCGTGGCATTTGAGCCAGCTGCTGGCGTACGCGAGTTTCGCGAAGCTGGCTGCGTGGCTTTCGGGGAATCCGTAATCGCCGAAGCCCTTGATCTGCTCGAAGATCTGTTCAGCGAAGTCGGGCGGATAGTCGCGCTCACGCATCCCGTCGACGATCTTGCGGTGATATTTCTCGAGATTGCCCTTGCGCTTCCATGCGGCCATCGCGCGACGCAGTTCATCCGCCTCGCCGGGCGTGAAGCCTGCCGCGATCATCGCGATCTGCATCACCTGCTCCTGGAAGATCGGCACGCCGTACGTCCGTTCGAGCGCGGGTTTCAATTCCTCTTTTGGATAACTGACCTTTTCGATTCCCTGGCGCCGTTTCAGATAGGGATGCACTGCCCCGCCCTGGATCGGCCCCGGCCGCACGATCGCAACCTCGATCACCAGATCGTAGTAAGTCTGCGGGCGCAGGCGCGGCAGCATCGACATCTGCGCGCGCGATTCGATCTGGAACACGCCGACCGTGTCGGCACGACAGATCATGTCGTAGGTCGCCTTGTCATCCTGCGGAATGTGCTTCAGCGTGAACGGCTCGCCATCCGGCTCCGGCGGCCCGCGCCACGCAGTACGCATGTCGAAGGCGCGATGCAGCGCCGACAGCATGCCGAGCGCGAGCACGTCGACCTTCATCAGCTTGAGCGATTCGAGGTCGTCTTTATCCCACTGGATCACGCGCCGCCCGTCCATCGCCGCGTTCTCGACCGGCACGAGCCGCGTGAGCTTGCCGCGGCTGATCACGAAGCCGCCCGAGTGCTGCGACAGGTGGCGCGGGAAGTTCAGCAGCCGCGCGGCGAGCCGGGCCCATGCCTGGATGAGCGGCGTCTCGGGATCGAGCCCGATCGTCGAGAATTGCTGCAGCAGGTCGCGGCTACCGTCGAACCAGCGGTGCGCTTTCGCGACGCGATCGACCAGCATCGGATCGACGCCGAGCGCCTTGCCGGTTTCGCGCAGCACGCCGCGCGGACGATACGTCGATACGGCGGCTGCGAGTGCTGCGCGGTTGTGTCCGTATTTTTCGTAGATATGCTGAATCACCTCTTCCCGGCGCTGATGCTCGAAGTCGACGTCGATATCGGGCGGCTCGCCGCGTTCCGCGCTGATGAAGCGCTCGAACAGCATCGTGCTTTGCTCGGGATTCACCTCGGTGATGCCGAGGCAGAAGCAGACGACCGAGTTCGCCGCCGAGCCACGCCCCTGGCACAGGATGTTCTGGCTTCGCGCGTATTTGACGATGTCGTAGACGGTCAGGAAGAACGGTTCGTAACTCAGTTGCGCGATCAGGTCGAGTTCATACCGGATCTGCTTCGACACCTTCTCCGGCACACCTTGCGGATAGCGTGTGGCCGCCCCGGCCATGGTTTCCTGCTCCAGATAGCTCGTCGGCGTATGCCCCTTCGGCACGATCTCGTCGGGATACTCGTAGCGCAGCGAGTCCAGTTCGAAAGGACACGCATCGAGAATCGCGCACGTCTCCGCAATCTCCTCCGGCGAGAACAGATTCCCGATCCGGTTCCGCCCACGCAAATGCTGTTCCGCATTCGGCGCAAGCGCATACCCGCACTCGGAAACCGGCATCCCGACGCGAATCGCCGTCATCACGTCCTGTAGTTCCTTGCACGAGCGCCGGTGCATCGTCACGTCGCCCAGCGCGACGATGCGCACGCCGCGCCGCTCACCCGCCGCACGAATCTCCTCGCGCTGCGCACCGTCCAGCGCGCGCTGCAGTTGCACGAGCCCGAGCCGCGCCCGCTCGCCGAACGTCGTGCGAAACCACGCGACCTGCGCATCGAGTACATCGGCACGTACCGGATACGCGGGCACGAGGATCGCAAAGCAGTCGGGCATGCCGCGCAAGTGCGCAAACTCGGCAGGCGGCGCCGAAAGCATCCGCGACGTCAGCTTGTAAGTCCCCTTCGGCGACGCCATCCTCCGCCACGAAATCAGTTCGGACAGGTTGCCGTAACCCTCGCGGTTCTGCGCAAGCAACACGAGCCCGAATGCCCCCGGGCCCGGATCGTGGCCGGGCGCGACTTCATCCGGCGTAACTTCGAAATACGAACCGATGACGAGCGGCACCCCCTTCGCCTTCGCCGCGACGTGCATGCGCGGCGCGCCGGCAAGCGAGCATTCGTCGGTGATCGCGATCCCGCGATAGCCGAGCTCGAACGCGCGCTCGACCAGTTCCTCCGCATGCGACGCGCCATGCAGGAACGAAAAGTTCGAACGGCAGAACAACTCCGCGTAATCGGGCAGCCAGCTGAATTCCGCAACCATGACCGTTCACCCGAACAGGCCGTGCAGGAACCAGCGCGGCTCGGCCTCGCTCCCCGCCCGCTCCTTGAACACCCAGTAGCACGCACCGGCCTCGTCCTGCGCGACGCAGTAATCGCGCGCGGCGAGCTGACCGTCGAACCACCCGGCCTCGATCCGCTCCACCGACGACATCATCCTGAGCGGCGTATGAAATACCGGCCGCTCCCCGCGCATCAACAACGGCAGCGGCTCCGCCAGCAACCACGCGGGCCTCGGCGGCACGGCCGGCGGCCCGCCGGCCGGCTTGCCGGCCTGCGCGTCGAGCGGCAGCCAGCGGTTC
>NZ_VWWH01000166.1:0-7626 GCF_011753045.1 Burkholderia sp. Ap-955 | reverse complement strand
CTGGCCGACGCGGCCTGGGCGGCGGCCGGCGGCGTCATGCCCGGCGACAGCGGCACCGGCTCGCCCTTGCTCGCGTCACGCGTGAGCGACTGCGCGGGGCCCGTTTCCTTCGCGACCACGTCCTTCAGGTTCAAACGCCCCTGCGCGTCGAGCAGCACGCGGCCATAGAAGTTCGAGAACGTCACGCGTGCGGCATCGACGTCGGTGCCCTTCTCGTCGTAGTTCGCCTTCAGGTTCGTCAGCGCGAGCGAGCGCCAGCCCGCGAACGGGTCGGAGGTCGCCTTGTCGAGCATCCGCACGTCGACGAGCGCGACATCGCCGCGATAGGTCGCGCGCGGCGCGTCCTTCACCTGTGCGAACGTCAGGTTGCCCTGCGCGTTGAGCAGCGCACTGGCGATCGTCGCGTTCAGCGCGCTGCCGAAGTACGGTTCGAACGCGGCCGCGTCGAGACGGTTGCCGTTGATCTTCAGGCCGAGCTTCAGCGGCTGCGCGGTCACGTCGCCCGTCACGTTCAGCGAACCCTTGCGGTTCAGCGTCGCCTTCAGTTGCACGGGCAGCGGCTTGGTCATGTCGTCGCTGATCTTCTGCACCGACAGGTCCAGCGGCTTGATCGCCAGCTTCACCGAGCGCGGCGTCGACAGGTCAGTGAAGTTCGCGGAAGAATCCCTCACGTTCAGCGCGTCGATCCGGTAGTGCCACGACGGCGCGGCGGCCTCGGCCTTGCGCGCGACCGTGCGCTTCGGCACCGACGCCTGCGCGGGTTCGGCCAGCGCCGCGAGGTCGATCTTGCCGTCCTTCAGGCGCTGCACGTCGAGCGCGAGCCCGCTGACGTCGACGCTTGCGATTTCCGCGATGCGCGTGGCCACGTCGACCTTCGCGATCTTCGCGCTCGCGTCGGGCAGCACGATCGCGGGCGCCTTCGCGTCGGGCGTCGCGATCTTCAGCGACTTCAGGCTGACCGTGCTGTCGGCAACCTGCGCGGCGAGCGGCGTCTTGCCCCAGTCGGCCTTCGCGTTGACGGTCGCACCGAGCGTGCCGTCGAGCACGCGCGCACGCGTCGCCTCGCCGAGGTACGGCTGCAGCGCCGGCAGCGCGAGTGCGGCGACCGTCAGCTTGCTCTCGACCCGCTTCTCCGCGAGATTGAATGCGCCTTCGGCCGTCATGTCGCCGCCGCGCGACAGCGACGTCGACAGCGTGTATTTCGCGGGCGTCTTGCCCTGCATCGAGAAGCCGTCGAGCGTCGCGGCGAGCTTCGTGAGCGACAGCGCGGTCGGTGTCGCCGGCACGCGGTCGTCGACGTTGACCGTGCCGCCGTCGATCGCGAAATGGCGGATCGTCAGGTCGAGCGGTGGCGCTTCCTTCGTTGCGGTTTCGACCTTCGCGCCGCTGGCGGCGGCTGCGGCAGCGGCGGAAGCGGCCGCGGCGCCCGACGCCGCCGGCTTGCCTTCGGCGGCCTTCGATGCAGCGGCCGGATGCGCGGCGAGCTTCTCGACGTTCAGCACGCCCTGCTTGTCGCGCGACAGGTCGACCACCGGCTGGTCGATCCGGATCTCGTCGAAGTGCATTGCGTTGCGCAGCGGCTCGAGGCGGGCCGCCGCGACGTGCACGCCGCGCGCGGCGAACAGCGGCGCGGACGCGTGGTCGGTCACCTTCGCATCCTTCAGGTCGACGGTGCCCGACACGCGCAGCGCGGGCGTCTCGCCGCTCATCACGAAATTGACCGCGAGGTCGCTGCTCAGCAGGCCGCTCGTCACGGCCACCGGCAGCTTCGCCGGCACGTACGAGATCAGCTTCGGCACGTCGAGGCCGTCGAATTTCAGCGCGATCTCCGATTCGCGCGACTGCGCGAACGGCTTGGTCTTGCCGTCGATCGCGATCGGGCTGCCGTCGAACCGCGCGCGCAGCTTCGGCTCGACGAAGATGTCGGTCTTCGAGGCCAGCGTCGCGATGTACGGAATGCCGAGCGTCCAGTTGTCGACGACGTGCTTTTCGTTCAGCAGGCGGTCGTCGAAATCGATCCGGCCGTTGTTGACCTGGATGTTCGACACCGAGAACTGCGTCGGCTTGCTTTCGGGTTTCGGCGACGGCGTCGAGAACTTCTCGATCAAGTCGGTGAAGTTGAAGCGCTGCGCGTCGTAGCGGACGATATGAAAACGCGGCGAGTCGAGGCGGACTTCATTGACGATCGGCGCGCCGCGGAACAGCGACGACCACGACGGCCGCACGACGAGCTTCGCGATGTCGATGAAGTCGCCCTGGCCGCCTTTGTCGCCGAGATGGATGCCGTCGGCTTCGAGGTTCAGCGTGTAGGGGTTCAGCGCGATGCGCTGGATCGTGGCGGGCCGGTCGAGTTGCTTGCTCAACTGCTGTTCGGCGATATGGCGGATCAACGGCGGCGCCGCGAAGAACCCGAGCAGTCCGAATAAAATGATGAAGATCAGCAGGCCGATGCCGATGCGCCGGGCCCGGCGCGAGCGTGCAACGCCACCGAGGGCATGGAGGGTTGAGGGTAAGGTTTCTTTGTCTGCGCTTGCCATGCTTGAATGCCTCGGGATGGAATGCTGGGCCGCGCCGGACAACCGGGCGGCCGCGCACGCTATCCCGAAAGTATAGGCTCAGGAGGTGACGGGACGGGGTTCGGGCGCCGTCGCGCCCGCCGGTCGGACAGCGCCGCCGGACATCCGTTCATTTCCGGACGACGACGGGCGGCATCCACGAGCCGTCGCTCGCCTGCGGCTTCGGCGCATACAGGCGCAATGCGAGTGCGAAATCGGCGCGCGGCGCCGGCAGCCAGTTGGCCGCATGCGTGCCGCCCGGCGACGCCGACACGACGATGTCGATCGAGCCGTCGTGGTTGCGGCGCAGGCGGTCGCGATCGCCGAGCGAACGACGCGCCGACCCGACGTCGGGCAGCGCGCCGTTCGTCGAATAGGGTGTCAGCGTCCAGAATGCGCGCACCGGCGGCAGCGCGCCCGGCGCGAAATGCAGCACGTAGCGGTTCGCGCCGTTCAGCGGATGGCCGTCGCTGTCGACGCGGACGACCGCGAGCGTTTCGTCGTCGCGCGTCGCGGTGCCGAACTGCGTGTAGGCCGCGTACGCGCGCAGCGTGTAGTCCTGACCGTACTTGCCGGCCGTATCGCCGATCCAGCTCCAGCCGTTCGCGTTCAGCAGGTTCGACGGCGGGGTCGAGAGCCGTGCGCGCGCCTCCGCGACGCCGGCCGTCGCGGCCGTGAGGCGGTCGCCCGTCCACAGCACCGGGTAGCCGGCCGACACGCCGATGTCGCCGAGCAGTTCCTGTGCGTGCGCATCGTCGGCCGGCGCCGGGTTGTCCTGCAGCGCCTGCGCGAAGCGCGTGAAGAACGCCTTCGGATCGAGTGCGGCCACCTGCTCGGCTGGCGTGCCGCCGCCCACCGCTTCGGACGGCGCGCTGCCCGCATGCACCGCGACCGACGCGCCGCGCGCCGCGCCGGTGTAGACGGACAGCGGCACCACGCGAATCGCGCGCTGCAGTTTCTTCACGTTCGTGAGGTCGCGCCCGCCGCTCGTCTGCAGCCGGACTTCGAGCCACGCATTGGCCGACGGGACGTCGATCCGGACCGCGCCCTTCGGCAGCGTGCCCTGCCAGTCCTTCGCGGCAAAGGCAATCGTTTGCGATCGCGCGCCGCCGCGTGCGGCCACGCTCGACGACGACCACAGCACGTTCGTCCACATGTCGAGCGCGCGCGCATCCCAGTAGCGGCCGCGCGTGTCGGGCAACGTGACGATCACGGGTTCGGTCGCGACGTCGAGCCAGCCGGTCGAGTCGAGCGTGTCGACGCCCGGCAGCGGCGGGTTGACCGCGCCGACGGGCGGCAGCGCCTGCGCATGGCGCAGCGTGTTGAGGGGCGCCTGCCCCGGTTGCGCGCCGTCGCCGCCCGTCGCCGCTTCCTTCGCGACGTCCATCAGCACGAGCGGATACGCGTAGACGTAGGAGTCGGCGACTTCCGCGCGCATCCAGCCGGTCTTCCGCTGGATGGCGTCCGGTTGCGACGCGCACCCCGCTAGCAACGCCGCGATGGCGAGCGACGCGCACGCGCGCCGCAGAGAAACTGATTCCTGCTGGTTTTCAATCATCGATTACTGGCCGAATATCGTTCTTTTCAGTCAACGCCTTGTTCGACTTGCGAATGGCGAAAGCAAGGCACCCCAGCCTGCCCGGACAACCGTCTCGCTACGGTTCATAACGGTGGGCGCTGATGTCAGGCCGGTATCATAGCGCCTCAGGGCATCCCCCAATATGCCGATTAGCGGGTGCCGCGTATCCGCGGACCGAGCGGGTCCCGAATGTTTCGCCGGATCTTGAGGACAATTGGGGCGGCATCGAGGCGGTTTCGGCCGGCTTCGGATCGGTCTCGGCGGCGATCGAGTTGCCATCTGGATTGACAAGTGGTGCCACTATTGACACCATTCAGCATGGTAAGCGATTGGAGGATCCTCGAGCAAATGAGGCGCGAGCCCGCGAATGTGCGATTCAGCGATCTGTTCAAGGTCTGCGAGACACACTTCGGCCAGGCCCGCCAATCCGGTTCAAGCCACGCCATTTTCAAGACACCGTGGCAAGGCGATCCTCGAGTGAATATCCAGAACGATCGCGGGAAAGCCAAGGCCTATCAGGTGCGGCAGGTTCTCGACGCGATCGACCGACTGAAGGAACAGAAATCATGACTCAAGACCACTTTACGTACCGCGTAACGTGGTCCCCGGAGGACGGGGAGCACGTCGGCCTGTGCGCGGAGTTCCCGTCTCTTTCGTGGCTCGACGCGACGCCGGAAGGCGCGCTGGCCGGCATCCGCCGGCTCGTCGCCGATGTCGTGCGCGACATGACCGCGAACGGCGAAAAGGTGCCCGAACCGATCGCCGACCGAACCTACAGCGGTGAATTCAAGGTCCGCATCCCGCCGCAAGCCCACCGCGCGCTGGTGATCCAGGCCGCCGAACAAGGCGTCAGCCTGAACCGTCTCGCGAGCGCCAAGCTCTGCGCGTAACCACGCGATTGCGTGCAATCACGTGACGCCCGGCTTTCCTCGCGGAAGCCGGGCGTTCGCTTTTTCCGGGCCGTGGCACCCTGTGAACAGGGATGGCCTTGAGCCGATCCGCCCGCCTTGCCTCGCATGCATCGCGCACCGCTTGACCTTACCATCATGGGAATGTTGATACTGGGATCATTGGCGGCATGAGCCGCGCATTCAGGGAATCCGACATGACTGAATCACTTGCCTCCGCAGCGCTGCATACGATCGAGCTGAGCATCGACGGCATGCATTGCGGCGGCTGTACCGGCCGCGTGCAACGCGCGCTGGCCGCGGTACCGGGCGTCGTCGAGGCGGCTGTTGACCTCGACACGCACACGGCGACCGTGACTGCGCAGGAAACGGTAGAAACCGCACAACTCTTGGAGGCGGTCGGCGCAGCCGGCTACCGCGCCGCCGTGCGCGGCCCGCTGCTCGAAGACGCCACGACGCCGCATGCCCATCCTGCCGAAGCATCGCCCGCGCCGATGGCCGCAGCCGCTTCCACTACCCGCCAGCCGCTTCCGGCCGACAGCACCATCATCGAACTCGATATCGACGGAATGACCTGTGCGTCGTGCGTATCGCGCGTCGAAAAGGCGCTGGCGAAGGTGCCGGGCGTCACGCGCGCGTCGGTCAACCTCGCGACCGAGCGCGCCACCGTCGATGCCGCGGCGAACGTTTCCGCCGCGCAACTGGTGGACACCGTGAAGCAGGCCGGCTACGGCGCGACGCCGACGGTAACGGATGCCGGCGTCGCCGCGTTCGCACCTTCGTCGCCTGCTGCGCCTGCCAGCATCGAACTCGACATCGGCGGGATGACGTGCGCGTCCTGCGTGTCGCGCGTCGAAAAGGCGCTGGCGAAGGTGCCGGGCGTCACGCGCGCGTCGGTCAACCTCGCGACTGAACGGGCTACCGTCGACGCCGCGCCCGACGTGACCGCCGCCCGGCTCGCCGAAGCCGTGAAACAAGCCGGCTATGGCGCGACCCCGGTGGCCGGCGCCGCGATCCCGCCGGCAGCCTCCACCGCTCCCGCCGATCTTGAACTCGACATCGACGGGATGACTTGCGCGTCCTGCGTGTCGCGCGTCGAAAAGGCGCTGGCCGCCGTGCCGGGCGTCGCGCGCGCTTCCGTCAACCTCGCGACCGAGCGTGCGTCGGTGCACGGCGCCGGCGCGCTCGATGCCGCCACGCTGATCGCGGCCGTCTCCACAGCCGGCTACCGCGCGTCGCTCTCCGCCACATCATCAGCCGGTGCCACCGCCGGGGCTGACGCGCAACCGACCAGCCCCGCGCAAGACCCCGACGCCCGCAAGCACCTCGAAGCGATTCGCGAACGCGATCTCGTGATCTGGTCCGCCGTGCTGAGCGCGCCCCTCGTCGCACCGATGCTCGTCGCGCCGTTCGGCATCGACCTGATGCTGCCCGGCTGGCTCCAGCTCATGCTCGCATCGATCGTCCAGTTCGGCTATGGCGCGCGCTTCTATCGTGCGGCCTGGCATGCGGTGAAGGCGCGCACCGGCAACATGGACCTGCTCGTCGCGCTCGGCACGTCGGCCGCGTACGGGCTGAGCCTGTGGATGCTGCTGCGCGACCCCTTGCATCCCGGCCACCTGTATTTCGAGGCGTCGGCCGTCATCGTCACGTTGGTGCGCTTCGGCAAGTGGCTCGAGTCGCGCGCGAAGCGCCAGACCACCGATGCGATCCGCGCGCTGAACGCACTGCGTCCCGACCGCGCGCGCGTCATCGAGCACGGCGTCGAGCGCGACGTGCCGCTGGCGCAGGTACGCGTCGGCACCCGCGTCAGCATCCGTCCCGGCGAGCGCGTGCCCGTCGACGGCCGGATCGTGTCGGGCCGCTCGCACATCGACGAATCGCTGATCACCGGCGAAAGCCTGCCCGTGCCGAAGGACGACGGCGACCCCGTCACGGCCGGCTCGATCAACGGCGAAGGCGCGCTCGTCGTCGAAACCACCGCGATCGGCGCGGAGACGACGCTCGCACGCATCATCCGCCTCGTCGAATCCGCGCAGGCCGAGAAGGCGCCGATCCAGCGGCTCGTCGATCGCGTGAGCGAGGTATTCGTGCCGGCGATCCTCGGCATCGCCTTGCTGACGCTGGTCGGCTGGCTGATCGCCGGCGCCGGCACGGAAACCGCGATCCTCAACGCGGTCGCGGTGCTCGTCATCGCGTGCCCGTGCGCGCTCGGCCTCGCGACGCCCGCCGCGATCATGGCCGGCACGGGCGTCGCGGCCCGGCACGGCGTGCTGATCAAGGATGCGCAGGCGCTCGAACTCGCGCAGCGCGCGACCGTGATCGCGTTCGACAAGACTGGCACGCTGACCGAAGGCAAGCCGTCCGTAACGGCGTTCGAAGCGGTCGGCGTGCCGCATGACGAAGCGCTCGCGCTCGCGGCGACGGTGCAGCGCCAGAGCGACCATCCGCTCGCGCGCGCCGTGGTCGCCGCGCATCGCGCTGCAGGTCGACGCGGCGTCGGGCGACCGGCATCCGCACGACGGCCGTGTGAGCACCTTCAACCCGCTGTTTCCGAACGGCTATTACTTCACGCTGGCCGGCT
>NZ_VWWH01000165.1:0-7678 GCF_011753045.1 Burkholderia sp. Ap-955 | reverse complement strand
AAGCGCCTTGGCAGCCTGCGCGCCGAGCGTGCCGCAGCGCGCAGTCGACGGAAGGACCGGTGCGAACCGGTCGGCCGGCAGGCCGAGCGCGTCGATCAATGCGCCATCCCATGCGCCGTCGGGCGTCGCGAGCGCGGTCGCGCACGCGTCGCTCGGATCGGCCGCGACGTCGCCGCCCAGCGCGATGCGCAACCAGTCCTTCGGCTGCACGGCCCAGCGCGCGGCGCGCAGCGCTTCGGGTTCATGTGTGGCCAGCCAGCGCAACAGCGGGCCGGCCATGCCCGGCGCGACGGGGTTCGGTGCAACGGGCAAACCGGCGGCGCGCCAATCGGCCGCCTCCGCTTCGCGCACCGCGCGTGTGTCGGGCCATAGCAGCGCGGGCCGCACCGGCTGCCCCGCCGCGTCGATCAGCACGACACCGTGCATTTGCCCCGAGAACCCGATCGCCGCCACCTGCGCACGCTCGTCGGCCGGCAGCCGCGCGGCCGCGCGCACGAGCGCCTGCCACCACGTGTCCGGCGCGATCTCCGCCCAGCCGGGCTGCGGCGACGACAGCGTATAAGGTTCACTCGCGACCGCGCGCTCGACGCCGTCGGCGTCGAGCGTGACGAGTTTGACGGAGCCGGTGCCGAGGTCGATTCCGAGCAGGCGCATGACGTGAGGGCGAATTCGAATGAACGGATGTCGATGATAACGGGATCGCGATGCGCGCCCCGTTTTTTGCCGCTACCGCGGCAGGCCAAAAACGCGGTCGCCGGCCGGGTTCCACCCGGCTGCACCTTGCGGGCCAAAGCGGCCGTTCACGGGTTAACCCGGCACGATTTTTCCCAGGCACTTTTTGCCACTATGCAGCCCGCCCGATACACACCATAAAGCGGCCGATATTTGGCACGGGGGCCAGCGCTATTTTGAAGGGCTATAAAACCGGGGAACCTCACTCCTGCGGCTGTTTCCCGATGATCGACACCCTGTTGCATGCCGAAATGGCATATCGAACCAGCAAAGAACGGAATAGTACCCAGCGCTCTTGTTGCGTTGATTCATTCCGCATAACTTCGTATCACCCCGAAAACAAGATCATGGAGTGAGACAGATGCAACCGAACACGGTCCATCCGTGCGATGAGGTGCTGCCGACCGGCAAGCTGGTAACGCTTGGCCTGCAACACGTCCTCGTCATGTACGCCGGCGCTGTCGCCGTGCCGCTTATCGTCGGCGCCGCGCTCAAGCTGCCGAAAGACCAGATCGCGTTCCTGATCAGCGCCGATCTGTTTTCGTGCGGCATCGCCACGCTGATCCAGACGCTCGGCCTGTGGATCTTCGGGATCCGCCTGCCCGTCATCATGGGCTGCACGTTCGCGGCAGTCGGCCCGATGATCGCGATCGGCACCAACCCCGGCCTCGGCATCCTCGACATCTTCGGCTCGACCATCGCGGCCGGCATCATCGGCATCGTGCTCGCGCCGACGATCGGCAAGCTGTTGCGGTTCTTCCCGCCCGTGGTCGTCGGCACGGTGATCGCGGTGATCGGGCTGTCGCTGATGGAAGTGGGCATCAACTGGGCGGCCGGCGGTGTCGGCAACCCCGAATACGGCAGCCCCGTCTATCTCGGCCTGTCGCTGCTCGTGCTCACGCTGATCCTGCTGATCAACAAGTACGGCCGCGGCTTCGTCGCGAACATCTCGGTGCTGCTCGGCATCGTCGCCGGCTTCGCGATCGCCTTCGCGATCGGCCGCGTGAACACCGACGGCGTCGCGCACGCACCGTGGGTCGGCTTCGTGATGCCGTTCCACTTCGGCCTGCCGCACTTCGACCCGCTGTCGATCGTGACGATGGTCACGGTGATGTTCGTCACGTTCATCGAATCGACCGGCATGTTCCTCGCGGTCGGCGACATGGTCGATCGCCCGGTCAACCAGGAGCGCCTCGTGCGCGGCCTGCGCGTCGACGGCCTCGGCACGCTGATCGGCGGCATCTTCAACTCGTTCCCGCATACGTCGTTCTCGCAGAACGTCGGCCTGATCGGCGTGACGGGGGTGAAGAGCCGTTTCGTGTGTGCCACCGGCGGCGTGATCCTCGTGCTGCTCGGCCTGTTCCCGAAGATGGCGCAGGTCGTCGCATCGGTGCCGCCGTTCGTGCTCGGCGGTGCGGGCATCGTGATGTTCGGGATGGTGGCGGCGAACGGCATCAAGGTGCTGTCGAAGGTCGACTTCGTGAACAACACGCACAACCTGTTCATCGTCGCCGTGAGCGTCGGCATGGGCCTCGTCCCGGTCGTGTCGCCGCACTTCTTCTCGAAGCTGCCGCCCGCGCTCGCCCCGATCCTGCACAGCGGCATCCTGCTGGCATCGGCGACGGCCGTGATCCTGAACATCGTGTTCAACGGCGTGAAAGGCGAGAAGGACGCACGCTGCGACATCCGCCGGGCCGGACACGACTTCGACGGGCGTCCCGCCGACGTGCATCACTGATCGCCTCACGCCGGACGACGGCGCGGAGAAGCGGTAACGAAAAACGCCACGGCATGCCGTGGCGTTTTGCTTTGCGGGGCTGGACCGTGCGCGGTAATCGGTCGGACGGTCACGGCGCGTGAAAGCGGGTCGCCACGGGCGCGGCACGGGATGCTCGCCGGCGACGCAGGATGACTGGTCCGGCACGATAAGCCGCACCGGAGCCCGATGCGCGCATCGTCACCCCGACCACCTTCGCGCAACGCGATTCGAGTATGCAAAAGAAAACGCCACGGACTTTCGTCCGCGGCGTTCTTGTTTCCGCAACCAGCCGGTTCGAAAGACAAGCGCGGTAGACCTCGCCTGCCCTTCCTTGCGCTTACCCGTTCGTCGCCGCTGCCGACGCTGGCGCCGGAGCGGCCGCCTTGTCGTAGTCGACCGGTGCATCCGGCGCGCGCGGCGTTTCGCCGGCCCGCTGGATCCACCCGCCGCCCAGTGCGCGGTAGAGGGTGACCAGGTTCGTCCAGCGTGCCAGACGCGCGCTGATCAGCGTCTGCTGCGCGGAGTACAGATCCGTCTGCGCGGTCAGCACCGACAGATAGCTGTCGACACCGTTCTTGTAACGCAGGTCCGACAGGTCAAAACGTCGCTGCTGCGCATGCTCGTTGCGCTCGAGCGCCGCGATCTGCTGGTCGTACGTGCCGCGTGCGGCGAGACCATCCGACACTTCGCGGAATGCCGACTGGATCGCCTTCTCGTAGTTCGCGATCTCGATGCGCTTCTGCACATGCGCGAGGTTCAGGTTCGCAATGTTCTGACCGCCTTCGAAGATCGGCATCGTGATCTGCGGCGCGAACGACCATGCCGCCGTGCCGGCCTTGAACAGGCCGCCGAGCGTCGGGCTGCCGGTGCCGAACGCGCCCGTCAGCGAGATCTTCGGGAAGAACGCCGCGCGCGCCGCGCCGATGTTCGCGTTCGCGGCGAGCAGCGTCTGCTCGGCCTGCATCACGTCAGGACGACGCGTGAGCAGATCCGACGGCAACCCGGCCGGCACGTCCGTCAGCAGGTTCTGCGCGTCGAGCGGCATGCCCGCCGGCAGATCGTCCGGCAGCGGCTCGCCGATCAGCAGCACCAGCGCGTTCAGCGCCTGCGCACGCGCACGTGCCTGCGCCTGCTGGTTCGCGAGCGCCGTCTCGACCACCGTCTGCGCCTGACGCAGCTCGAGCTCGGAGCCCGTGCCGTTGTCGAATTGCAGCTTGGTCAGGTCGTACGACGCCTGCGCGGTCTTCAGCGTGTTCTCCGTGACCTTCAACAGATCGTCGGTCGACAGCAGCGTCAGGTATTGATCCGCCACCTGCGACACCAGCGAGATTTCCGACGCCTGCCGCGCGTACGACGTCGACAGGTACTGCGCGAGCGCCTGATCCTTCAGGCTCTGCACGCGGCCGAACAGGTCGAGCTCCCACGACGCCGACAGCCCGACGTTGTAGGCGCGCGAGATGTACGGCGCACCGGTCTGCGAAAGACCCTGCGGCACGCGCTGGATATTGCCCGTGCCCGTACCGTCGAGCGTCGGGAACAGCCCCGCGCGCGTGATCTGGTACTGCGCGCGCGCCGCCTCGATATTCAGCACCGACACGCGCAGGTCGCGGTTGTTCTTCAGCGCGATCTCGATCAGCCGCTGCAGGCGCGGATCGACGAAGAACTCGCGCCAGCCGATGGCGGTCGCAGCTTGCCCGTTCGCGCTGCGCGCGCCGGCCGCACCCGGCTGCGTCGCGTAGACGCCGTCGGCCGGGTACGCCTGCGCGACGGGCGCATCGGGCCGCTTGTAATGCGGCGCCATCGTGCAGCCCGTGGCGAAGAGCGCGACCGCGATTGCAGTCAAAGCGTGTTTTTGCATCATCACTGTCCCTTGTTGCCTTCGTCGCCGTTGCCCGGCTTCTCTTCGTGGTGCGAGTGCTCCTGAGCCAGGCGCAGCGCCTCGTCGACGTCTTCCTTCTCGCCGCTGAAGATCGCGCGGATCTTCACGAAGAACATCGGGATCATGAAGATCGCGAGGAACGTCGCCGTGATCATCCCGCCGATCACGCCCGTACCGATTGCGTGCTGGCTGGCCGAACCCGCGCCGTTGCTGATCGCGAGCGGCATCACGCCGAGAATGAACGCGAGCGACGTCATCAGGATCGGACGCAGCCGCAGGCGCGCCGCTTCCAGCGCGGCCTCGATCGGCCCCATCTTCTCCGTCATCTGCAGTTCGCGCGCGAACTCCACGATCAGAATCGCGTTCTTCGCGGACAAGCCCACGGTCGTCAGCAGGCCGACCTGGAAGAACACGTCGTTCTCTAGGCCGCGCATCGTTGCCGCAAGCAGTGCACCGATCACGCCGAGCGGCACCACCATGATCACCGAGAACGGGATCGACCAGCTTTCATACAGCGCCGCGAGACACAGGAACACGACGAGGATCGAGATCGCGTACAGGATCGGCGCCTGCGAACCGGACTGGATTTCCTGGAACGACAGGCCGGTCCACGAATAGCCGATACCGACCGGCAGCTTCTTCGCGATCTGTTCCATCGCAGCCATCGCCTGACCGGTCGACTTGCCCGGTGCGGCCTGACCCTGGATTTCCATCGCCGATACGCCGTTGTAACGCTCGAGCTTCGGCGAACCGTACGTCCAGTGACCGGTCGCGAATGAGCTGAACGGCACCATCCCGCCCGACCCGTTGCGCACGTACCAGATGTTCATGTCTTCCGGCGTCATCCGGAACGGTGCGTCTGCCTGCACGTAGACCTTCTTGATCCGGCCGTCGGTATCCAGGAAGTTGTTCACGTACTTCGACGCCCATGCGATCGAGAACGTCTGGTCGATCGCATCCGCCGTCACGCCGAGCGCGTTCGCCTTCTCGCGATCGATGTCGACCTTGTACTGCGGCGTATCGTTCAGGCCGTTCGGACGCACACCCTGCAGCGTCGGATCCTTCGAGGCCATCCCGAGCAGCTGGTTACGTGCGGCCATCAGCGCATCGTGGCCGAGACCCGCGTTGTCCGTCAGCTCGAAGTCGAAGCCGGCAGCGGTGCCGAGTTCGGGAATCGACGGCGGGTTGAACGGGATCACGATCGCGTCCTTGTAGCCCGCGTAGCGCCCGAACATCCGGCCGATCAGCGCCTGCACCTTCTGGTTCGCATGCTGACGCTGCGAGTAGTCCTTCAGGCGAACGAACACGAGACCGGAGTTCTGGCCGCGGCCGGCGAAGCTGAAGCCGTTGACCGTGAACGCCGATTCGACGATTTCCTTCTCGTCCTTCAGCAGGTAGTCGGAAATGTTCGCGAGCGTCTTGGCGGTCGTTTCCTGCGTCGAGCCCGACGGCGTCTGCACGATCACGAACATGAGGCCCTGGTCTTCATCCGGCAGGAACGACTTCGGCAGGCGCACGAACAGCAGGCCGACCGCGACGATCACGACCAGGTAGATGATGAGCCAGCGGCCCGAGCGCTTGATCACGTGGTGCACGCCGACGTGGTACTTGTCGCGGCTGTTGTTGAACGTGCGGTTGAACCAGCCGAAGAAGCCCTTCTTCTCTTCGTGATGCCCTTGCGGGATCGGCTTGAGGATCGTCGCGCACAGTGCCGGCGTCAGAATCAACGCGACGAGCACCGACAGCACCATCGCCGACACGATCGTCAGCGAGAACTGGCGATAGATCGCGCCGACCGAACCGCCCGAGAACGCCACCGGCACGAACACCGCCGACAGCACGAGCGCCACGCCGACAAGTGCGCCGGTGATCTGGCCCATTGCCTTGCGGGTCGCCTCCTTCGGTGACAGGCCCTCTTCCGCCATCACCCGCTCGACGTTCTCCACGACCACGATCGCATCGTCCACCAGCAGGCCGATGGCGAGCACGAGGCCGAACATCGACAGCGTGTTGATCGAGAAGCCCACCATCGACATGATCGCGAAGGTGCCCAGCAACACGACCGGCACCGCGATCGTCGGGATGATCGTCGCCCGCAGGTTCTGCAGGAACAGATACATCACGAGGAACACCAGCACGATACCTTCGAGCAGCGTCTTGACCACTTCCTCGATCGACAGCTTCACGAACGGCGTCGTGTCGTACGGGTACTTCACGACGAGGCCGTGCGGGAAGAACGGCGCCAGTTCGTCGATCTTCGCGCGCACGGCCTTCGCGGTCGCCAGCGCGTTCGCGTTGGTCGCGAGCTGGATACCGAGTGCCGCGGTCGGCTGACCGTTGTACTTCGTGTCGAAGTTGTAGTTTTCGCCGCCGAGTTCGAGCTTCGCGACATCCTTCAGGCGAACCTGCGAGCCGTCCTGGTTGACCTTCAGCAGGATGTTGCCGAACTGCTCGGGCGTCTGCAGCAGCGTCGATTCGGTGATCGTCGCCTGCAGCATCGTGCCCGGCGTGGACGGCGTGCCGCCGATCTGGCCGCCTGCGATCTGCACGTTCTGTGCGGAGATCGCGGTCGACACGTCGACCGGCGTGAGGCCGTAGTTCGTCAGCCGGGTCGCATCGAGCCAGACCCGCATCGCGTACTGCGAGCCGAACAGCGTGACGGTACCGACGCCGTTCAACCGGCTGATCGGATCCTTCACGTGCGACGCCACGAAGTTCGCGAGGTCGTACTTGTTCATGCTGCCGTCTTCGGAGTTGAAGGCGAGCACCAGCAGGAAGCTGCTGCTCGACTTCGTCACCGAGAGGCCGAGCTGCTGCACGACCTGCGGCAGAATCGGCGTCGCGAGCGACAGCTTGTTCTGCACCTGAACCTGCGCGATGTCGGCGTTGGTACCCGGCGCGAAGGTCAGCGTGATCGTCGCGTTGCCCGAGTCGTCACTGGTCGACGACATGTACAGGAAGTTGTCGAGACCGCTCATCTGCTGCTCGATCACCTGCGTCACCGTGTCTTCCACCGTCTTCGCGGAAGCGCCCGGGTAGTTCGCGGTGATCTGGATCGAGGGCGGCGCGATCGTCGGATACTGCGAGATCGGCAGCGTGAAGATCGCCGCAACCCCGGCCAGCATCAGGATGATGGCGATCACCCACGCGAAGATCGGGCGATCGATAAAAAACTTTGCCATGAAACAGGCTCCCTGTTATTGCGCGCTCGAAGCAGCGGCAGCACTCGCCGGCGCGGCGCCCGATGCGGCAGCACCGGAAGCGGCAGCGGCGCCGGAACCGGCGGCAGCCGGCGCGGCGGTGGCGGC
>NZ_VWWH01000164.1:0-8091 GCF_011753045.1 Burkholderia sp. Ap-955 | reverse complement strand
CTGCTCGCGAACGAGTGGGCCGCGCGCGGGATCAACGTGAATGCGATCGCGCCGGGTTACATGGAGACCGACAACACCGCGCAGTTGCGCGAGGACAGCCGGCGCAGCGACGAAATCCTCGGCCGCAGCCCGGCCGGTTCGGGGGGCAGATAGCCCCAGTCGCCCTGTGATGCGGTGGCATTGTTCTTCGCCGCGCTCGACGAATCATCGGGGCGCTCTCGCGCATCGGGCGGAGAACGACCGTCGCGTTCATCGCGGTGCTGCGACGACGCAGACGATGGTGGTGTGCCCGCGTGGCGCCGATGCCGCAGCACCGCGTCGGCCACCCGCTCCACATACGACACCGTCACCGCGTCGGCCTGCTCCAGCGCGGCGAGCGCACGCGCCGCGCGCAGCATCACGAGATCGGCACGCAGCCCGTCGACAGCCGCGTCGATGCACAGCGCGCTGACGCGCGCATGGACTGCATCGTCGAAATCGAGCGCCGCGAGCCGTGCGCGTGCCGCGTGAATCCGGTCGCCGAGTTCGCGCTGTGCGGGTGCATGACGTGCGCGGAACGCGTCCGGATCGAGATCGAATGCAAGCCGCGCCTTCACGATCCGCTCGCGCTGCGCGGCGTCGAAGCAGTTCTCCAGCTCGACCATCAGGCCGAAGCGGTCGAGCAGTTGCGGACGCAGCTCGCCCTCCTCCGGATTCATCGTACCGATGAGCACGAAGCGCGCGTCGTGCGCGTGCGACACGCCATCGCGCTCGACGATGTTCACGCCGCTCGCGGCGACGTCGAGCAACGTATCGACGAGCCCGTCGGCGAGCAGGTTCACTTCATCGACGTAAAGCACACCGAGGTGCGCCCGCGCAAGCAGGCCCGGCCGGAAGCGCACGCCGTTTTCAGCGAGCGCGTGCGCGAGATCGAGCGTACCCGTCACCTGCTCGTCGCTCGCCGACAGCGGCAGTGTGACGAACTGCCCTTCGGGCAACAGCTCCGCGAGGCCGCGCGCCGCGGTCGATTTCGCGGTGCCGCGCGGCCCGCTCACGAGCACGCCGCCGAGCGACGGGTCGATCGCGGCGAGCAGCAGCGCCTGCTGCAATGCATCCTGCGCGACGAGCGCCGCAAACGGAAAAACCGCGCGGGCGCGGTGCGTCGTCGGATCGGTCATCGCCGTCCCCCTTCCTGGAGTTGTTCGCTCGCGAGCCAGACCGCTTCGATCCGTTCGCGATAGTCGCCCGGCTGCTGCCACAGGCCGCGCTGCATTGCCTCGACGAAGCGTTCGCAGATGCCGTGCAGCGCCTTCGGATTGTGCCGTTCGAGGAACGCGCGGGTGGCGTCGTCGAACAGGTACGCGTCGGCGACGAGCGCGTACTGGTGGTCGGACAGCACGCGCGCGGTCGCGTCATAGCCGTACAGGTAGTCGACCGTCGCGGCCAGCTCGGCCGCGCCCTTGTAACCGTGGCGCTTCACGCCGTCGAGCCATTTCGGGTTGACGACGCGCGAGCGGATCACGCGCGCGATTTCCTCGCGCAGCGTGCGCATCTTCGGCGCGACCGGGTTCGCGTGGTCGCCGTGATAGATGCTCGGCTGCTGCCCGGACAGATGCCGCACGGCCGCGGTCATCCCGCCCTGGAACTGGTAATAGTCGTTCGAATCGAGGATGTCGTGCTCGCGGCTGTCCTGGTTCTGCACGACGACGTCGATCGTCGCGAGCCGCTCGCCGAACACGTCGGCCGCGGCATCGCCCGCGCTGTTCTGTGCATACGCATGGCCGCCCCACTGGCGGTAGGCATCGGCGAGATCCGCGTCGGTCTGCCAGCGGCGCTGGTCGATCAGGTCCTGCAGGCCGGCACCGTAGCTGCCCGGCCGCGCGCCGAACACGCGCCAGCCGGCTCGGCGTCGCGCCTCGTCCGGCGCCACGCCCTGCGCGACCCATTTCTCGCGTTCGCGCTCGATGCGCGCGCGGATCGGGTTCAACTCCTCGGGCTCGTCGAGCGCGGCCACCGCCTGCACGGCCGCGTCGAACAGGTGCATCAGGTTCGGGAACGCGTCGCGGAAGAAGCCCGACACGCGCAGCGTCACGTCGATGCGCGGCCGGTCGAAGATCTCGATCGGCAGGATCTCGAAGTCGGTCACGCGGTGGCTGCCGTGCGCCCATTTCGGCCGCACGCCCAGCAGCGCGAACGCCTGCGCGATGTCGTCGCCGCCCGTGCGCATCGTCGCCGTGCCCCAGACCGACAGGCCGATCGCGCGCGGATAGTCGCCGTGATCCTGCAGATGGCGCTCGATCAGTTGCTGCGCGGATTTCAGGCCGAGCGACCACGCGGCCTGCGTCGGCACCGCGCGTGTATCGACCGAATAGAAATTGCGGCCGGTCGGCAGCACGTCGGGGCGGCCGCGCGACGGCGATCCGCTCGGCCCCGGCGGCACGAAGCGGCCGTCGAGCCCGCGCAGCAGCTGACGCATTTCCTCGCCGCCGCACGCGTCGAGCGCGGGCAGCAGCGTCGCGCGGACGCGTTCGATCACGGCAAGCGTGTGCGGCCAATCGCCGGGCGGTGTCGAGTCGGTGCCGGTGTTGCCGCCGTCCGCTGCACACAGCCCATCGAGCCATTGTTGCGCGAGCCGTTCGAGTCGCTCGCGCGTATCGCCCGCATGGCGCCACGGCGATGCGTCGAGCGCCAGCAGGATCGCCGGACGCGGGCCAACCCATGGCGCGGCCCAGTCGGCCGCGAGTGGATCGAAATCATCGCCGAGCGCGAGATCGCGTGCGAGCGCACCGATCAGCCCGGCGCGCGCACCCTTGCCGTCGCCCACCGGAAAGCGCGCAAGCGCGAGCAGCGTATCGCGCCGCTGTCGATCGATCGGCGACTCGCCGAACACATGCAGCCCGTCGCGGATCTGCGCTTCCTTCAGTTCGCACAGCCACGCGTCGACGCGCGTGAGCAGCGCGTCCTCGTCGCCCGTATCGCGCGGCGGCGACACGCTCAGTTCGTCGTGCAGCCGGTGCTCGGCGATCGTCGCGAGGATCGTCTTGCGCAGCAACTTCGCGCGCCGCGCATCGACCATCAGCGCTTCGTAGTATTCGTCGACCTGTCGTTCGAGATCCTGCAGCGGACCGTAGTTTTCCGCGCGCGTGAGCGGCGGCATCAGGTGATCGACGATCACGGCCTGGGCGCGGCGCTTCGCCTGGCTGCCCTCGCCCGGATCGTTGACGATGAACGGATACAGGTGCGGCAGCGGCCCGAGCGTCAGGTCGGGCCAGCACGCGTCGGACAGCGCGACGCTCTTGCCCGGCAGCCATTCGAGGTTGCCGTGCTTGCCGAGGTGGATGACCGCGTCGATGCGGTACGCATCGCGCAGCCAGAAATAGAACGCGAGATACGCGTGCGGCGGCACGAGATCCGCGTCGTGGTAGCTCGCGTAGTCGTTCTCGCCGCGCGAGCGCGACGGCTGGATGCCGACGAAGACGTTGCCCGCGCGCCAGCCGGCGATCGTGAAGCGCCCTTGCCGCAGCGTCGGGTCGGCTTCGGGCGGCCCCCAACGTTCGTTCAGCGCGTCGCGCACGGCCGCCGGCAGCCGCGCGAAACGCGCGACGTAGTCGGCCAGCGGGAAGCTCTGGAATGCGGGCCGCAACGCATGCACGGCCGCGTCGTTGGTCACGCCTTCGGTGAGCCGCGCGATCAGCGCGTCGCCGTCGGGCGGCAGGTCGGCCACAGCGTAGCCCGCGTCGCGCAGCGCCGCGAGCACGCGCAGCGCGGACGCCGGCGTGTCGAGCCCGACCCCGTTGCCGATCCGCCCTTCGCTTTGCGGATAATTCGCGAGAATCAGCGCGATGCGCTTGTCGGCGTGGTCGACCGTGCGCAGCCGGCACCAGCCGCGCGCGAGCGCCGCGACGAACGCGATCCGCTCGGCATCCGGCTGGTAGCGCACGACGTCGACCTCGGTGTGCGGACAGCGGTATGCAAGCCCCTTGAAGCTCACCGCGCGCGTGACGATGCGGCCGTCGACTTCCGGTAGCGCGATGTGCATCGCGATATCGCGCGCATGCAGGCCCTGGTTGTCGGCCACCCACGCGTCGCGATTGCCGCCGGACAGGATCACCTGCAGTACCGGCGCGTCGCCGGCGAGCACGTCGTGTTCGGGGCTGTCGATCGCGCCCGCCGCGAATGCGGTCGTGTTCAGCACGAGTGCTACGCCGTGCGTGTCGCAGAGCTGCGTGATGACTTCGCGGCTCACCGCGTCCTTCAACGACGTGACCGCGATCGGCAGCGGATTCAGCCCTTCTTCGATGAGCGCCTCGGCCAGCGCGTCGAACACGGCCGTGTTCGCGGCCTGCCAGTGCGCACGATAGAACAGGATCGCGACGACGGGCGCGCCGGGCGTCCAGCGCGGCCGCCAGTCGTCGACGCTCGCGCGGTCGCGCGCCGGGTGATACAACGCGGCGGCCGGCAGCGGGCGCGGCAATTCGGGTTCTTCGCCGAACCCGAGCGTGTGGAATGCAATGCTGCGCAGCAGCGCCTCGGCGTTGTGCACGCCGCCCTCACGCAGATAGCGCCACCACAGCCGGCACAGATCGGGCGCGACGGTGCTCTTCGCGACGAGGTTCGGGTCTTCCTGCAGGTCGCCCGAGAACATCGCGAGCTGCTGCCCGCGCTTCGACGCGAGCGACACGGCCTGCTCGATTCCGTACGGCCAGTACGCCTCGCCGCCGAGATGATCGATCACGACCGACTTCGCATGCTGCAGCACGTCGTCGACGTAGAAGTCGACCGACGCCGGCTGCCGCAGGAACGTGACGTTCGCGAGCCGCACGCTCGGGAAGCCGGCCGGCAGATGCGGCACGACGCTCGCGAGGAGCGACAGCGTCGTGTCGGCCGAGCTCAGGATCACGATGTCGGCCGGCTGCTGGTCGATCCGGACGACGCCCTGCGTATCGTCGACGAAGCCGCCCGGCGTGGTGCGCAGCAGATGCATCGTGCGTTACGCCTGTTGCGGCTCGGCCGCGCACGCGGCGTCGAACGCGCGTTGCAGCGCGGCCGCGTCGAGATCTTCGCCGATCAGCACGAAGCGGCTCGCGCGCGTTTCGCCGTCCTGCCAGCGACGGTCGAAATAGCTGTCGAAGCGGCGGCCGACGCCCTGGATCACGAGCCGCATCGGCGCGCCGGGCAGCGCGGCGAAGCCTTTCGCGCGATAGATCGTGTGTGCTTCGACGACACGCTGCAGCGCGGCGATCGTCGCTTCGCGCGTGCCGGCGTCGCCCGACACGACCACCGAGTCGAAATCGTCGTGATGGTGATCGTGATCGCCGTCGTCGGCCGAGCCGTGATGGTCGTGACGCAGGTGGATCGTTTCTTCCGATGCCGATTCGAGGCCGAGCAGCATCGCGAGGTCGAGCTCGCCGCGCGTCGCACGCACGATCTTCACCTGCGGCGGGATTTCTTCGCGGATCGCGGTTTCGATCTGCGCGAACTCGGCGTCGCCGACGAGATCGGCCTTGTTCACGATCACGAGATCCGCGGACGACAGTTGATCGGCGAACAGCTCGTGCAGCGGCGATTCGTGGTCGAGGTTCGGATCGGCGCGGCGCTGCGCGTCGACGGCCTGCGGGTTTTCCGCGAACTGGCCGCTCGCGGCGGCCGGCCCGTCGACCACGGTCACGACCGCGTCGACCGTGAAGCTGTTACGGATCGTCGGCCAGTTGAACGCCTGCACGAGCGGCTTCGGCAGCGCGAGGCCCGACGTCTCGATCAGCACGTGGTCGATGTCCGCGCGGCGCTCGACGAGCGCTTCCATCACCGGATAGAACTCTTCCTGCACGGTGCAGCACAGGCAGCCGTTCGCGAGTTCGTACAGCTGGCCCGCCGCTTCGCCCTGCGCGCCTTCGGCATCCTCGCAGCCGATGCCGCAGCCCTTGAGGATTTCGCCGTCGATGCCGAGCTCGCCGAATTCGTTGACGATCACCGCGATGCGGCGGCCTTCGGCGTGCTGCAGGATGTGACGCATCAGCGTCGTCTTGCCGCTGCCGAGAAAGCCCGTGACGATCGTGACGGGAAGCTTGCGTAGGGTCATGGTAGGTCCTGTGTCGAAAATGGAATCAGCCCGGGATCGTCGCGTCGATGGCGGCGTGGCAGTTCGTCTGGCGGATCGCGGGCATGCCGCCGCGCGATCCGGACGGACAGTCGCGGGACGGGCGGGACGACGAATCGGACATGGTGCTTCCTTGCGAACGGTCGACATCGTGAATGCCAACACGGCTGCTGCCGGCCCGGCTCGCGCTGCCTGCCATTCGCCACGCCGGCCGGCGCGGGTTCGCGCGGAGACGGATCGGTGGAGGAAGCGGGCAATGCGCGGGCGTCGGACCTGCTGCGGCCGTGGACGATGCGCCGCCTCCCCGCGGCGCTGAACCCCAACGTTTCGGCCGGTATCCGGGCTGACGAACACGCCGCTTCGCCTTCCCGGATGCGCGCGGCATCCAGTGGCGGTCGTCCGCATGCGCGTGGCATGCGGCGAAGCGGCGTTGCGTGGCGCATGCGCGCGACGCGTTCGCTTACCGTTGCGGGGGCAGCACAGGTTGGCTCGACTGCGGCGCAGGCAGGCTCCCTGTTTCCCGTTTAACTGCGCGCACCGGAGCGGCGCGCGCGAGCACCAAAACGCGTGCGAGTGTAGGCGGCGGTGCGGGGAGCGTCAAGGCGAAGCGGGCTGCCGGGCCCGGTTCCGAATGGCCGCCGCGCGTGGCCGGAAGCCGTGCGCGGCGGTTCGCGCGGGGAGTCGCTGTGCTATCGTAGCGCCGCGTTCGGTGCTCGCATGCGCATTCCGCGCCTGCAGTTAAACGGGAAACAGGAGGCGGACCACCGCCCGGCCTGTGCTGTCCCCGCAACGGTACGCCGCCCGCGCGACGCGCTTCCCCGCGCACGCGCCCAGGCCGCCCACGATGCCACTGCCCGTCAGCCGGGCGGGAAGGCTGCGGCCTGGCAAGCGGCCAGCCCGGATACCGGCCGACGCAAGGGGCGAGCCCGACGCTCGCCGAACGCCCGATCCGCGGGGGACGGATGAGGTGCGCATTCCCCCCGCGTCCGCGCGGGCTTCGTTCGATCCGCCATGGTTTACCTGTCCGCTGGCCGCCGCCGTGCCGCCCGCCTGCCCTTTTCCACTGTGACGACACGGTGCGCGCCGTGCCGCGCCCGATGAGCCGCGCCTGGCTCGTCGGCGCCGGCCCCGGCGACGCCGACCTGCTGACGCTCAAGGCCGTCCACGCGATCGGCGCGGCGGACGTGCTGCTCGTCGACGATCTCGTGAATCCCGACGTGCTGCGCCATGCGCGCGCCGATGCGCACATCGAGCACGTCGGCAAGCGCGGCGGTCATGCGTCGACGCCGCAGGAGACGATCGTCGCCGCGATGCTCGCGCATCTGCGCGCGGGCCGCAGCGTCGCGCGGCTCAAGGGCGGCGATCCGTTCGTGTTCGGCCGCGGCGGCGAGGAGCTGGCCGCGCTCGGCGCGGCGGGATTCCCGGTCGAGGTCGTGAACGGCGTCACCGCGGGCATCGCCGCGCCGGCCGCAATCGGCATCCCGGTCACGCAGCGCGGCGACGCGCAGGGCGTGATCTTCGTCACGGGCCACGGCGCGGGCGCCGACGAACCCGACTGGCGCGCGCTCGCGGCCACGCGCATGACGATCGTCATCTACATGGGCATCCGCCGGCTCGACGCGATCGCAACGGCGCTGCGCGAAGGCGGCTTGCCCGGCGAGACGCCGTGCGCGGCGATCGAGAACGCGACGCGCCCCGAACAACGCCACGTGCTCGCGACGCTCGACACGCTCGTCGAACGCATCGGCACGACCGGCATCGGTTCGCCGGCGATCGTCGTGGTCGGCCGCGTCGCGGCGTTCGCCGACGATCCCGCGGTACGTGCCGCGCTCGGCGGCGGCGCATGATGCGTGTCGCGCTCGGCATTGGTTTTCGCGCAGGCGTGACGGCCGCGCAACTCGATGCCGCGATCCGCGCGGCGCTGATGCCATACCCGGCCGCCGAACCGGCGCTCGTGGCCACGCTCGCCGACAAGGCGCGTGCCCGCGCGCTGCGCACGCAGATCGGAAGAGCAC
>NZ_VWWH01000163.1:0-8162 GCF_011753045.1 Burkholderia sp. Ap-955 | reverse complement strand
ATCTTGGCCTGCAGCGTGCCGGGCAGCAGCGGGCGCAGCGCACGGCCGGCCTTCAGCAACGCGGCGAACGTCGCCGGGCGCGGCACGACATGCCGCAGCCCCGCGCGCAGCAGGCGCTCGCGCGCGGGCCGCTGCACGCGCTTCTCGGCTTCCGCGCGGCCGATGTCGAGCAGCGTGTGATAGCGCACGCCGGACGGGCAGGTCGTCTCGCAGTTGCGGCACGTCAGGCAGCGGTCGAGATGCTGCTGCGTGCGCTCGCCGCACGGCTCGCCTTCGAGCAATTGCTTGATCAGGTAGATGCGCCCGCGCGGCCCGTCGAGCTCGTTGCCGAGCACCTGGTAGGTCGGGCAGGTTGCGTTGCAGAAGCCGCAGTGCACGCACGCGCGCAGGATCGCTTCCGCTTCGTCGGCCCGGGCGAGGGCCTTGCTTGCTTCGCTGAGATTGGTTTGCATCGGCGGGTCGGGATCGGGTTCGCGTCAGAAGTCGGCATACAGGCGGCCGGGATTGAAAATCGCGTGTGGGTCGAGCTGTGCCTTGAGCTGCCGATGCACGCGCAGCAGCGCGGGCGGCAGCGGCTGGAACGGCTCGCGCGTCGCGCCCGGTGTGAAGCAGGTCGCGTGGCCGCCCCATTGCACGGCGAACCGCTGCACGTCGGCCGGCGCGGCATCGCTCTTCAGCCAGCGCTGTGCGCCGCCCCAGTCGACGAGCTGCGCGCCGGGCAGTGCGTCGAGCGGCGTAGAGGCCGGTACCGACACGCGCCACAGCGGGCGAGGATCGTCGAAGAACGGCAGCGCCAGGTCACGCAGCCGAGCCCAGAACGCATCGTCGCGATCGTCCATGCGTTCGCCGCCGATCGTGTCGCGCGCGGCTTTCACCGAGCCCTCGCCGCCTTCGATCCGCACGCGCAGCACGCCGTCCGCGTGGCATGCGCCGGCGAGCGGCAGCCCCGCGCGACGCCATGCGGCGACGCGCGGCACGGCTTCGTCCACGGCAAGCTGTAACGCGAGATCCCCCGTCGCGCGCGGCTTCGGCAGCACCTTCAACGACACCTCGGTCACGACGCCGAGACAGCCGAAGCTGCCCGCGAGCAGCCGCGACACGTCGTAGCCCGCGACGTTCTTCATCACCTCGCCGCCGAAGCGCAGGTGCTTCGCGTGGCCGGTGATCACGCGGCAGCCGAGCACGAAGTCGCGCACCGCGCCGGCCCACGGGCGGCGCGGGCCCGACAGCGCCGCCGCGAACATGCCGCCGACCGTTGCCGCGCCGCCAAACGTCGGCGGCTCGCACGGCAGCATCTGGCCGGCCGCGTCGAGCATCGCGTCAAGATCGGCGAGCGGCGTGCCTGCGCGGGCGGTGACGACGAGTTCGGTCGGGTCGTACGAGACGACGCCGCGATGCGTGCGCACGTCGAGCGTGCGGCCTTTGACGGGGCGGCCGAGGAACGCCTTCGTGCCGGCGCCGCGGATGTGCAGCGGCTGGCGGTCGTGGATCGCCGCGTCGACCTGCGCGACGAGCGCCGCGCTGTCGTCGATCGATTCGATTTCGCGTCGCATCAGAAGCGCTCCAGTTCGGGAAACGGCAGCTTGCCGTGACGGACGTGCATCGCACCGAATTCGGCGCAGCGGTGCAGCGTCGGGATGTTCTTGCCGGGATTGAGCAGGCCTTGCGGATCGAATGCGGCCTTCACCGCGTGGAAGAACGTGATTTCGTCGGCGTTGAACTGCACGCACATCTGGTTGATCTTCTCGCGGCCGACGCCGTGCTCGCCGGTGATGCTGCCGCCCGCCGCGACGCACAGCTCCAGGATCTTGCCGCCGAGCGCTTCCGCGCGGTCGAGCTCGCCGGGCCGGTTCGCGTCGAACAGGATCAGCGGGTGCATGTTGCCGTCGCCCGCGTGGAACACGTTCGCGACCGGCAGCCCGTATTCGGCGGACAGCGCGGCGATGCCTTCGAGCACGCGCGGCAGCTCGCGGCGCGGGATCGTGCCGTCCATGCAGTAGTAGTCGGGCGACATGCGGCCGACCGCGGGGAATGCGTTCTTGCGGCCGGCCCAGAAGCGCTGACGCTCGGCTTCGTCGCGCGCGACGCGGATCTCGGTTGCGCCCGCGTCGCGCAGCAGCGTGGCGACGCGTTCGGCGTCTTCGTCGACGTCGGTCGGCGAGCCGTCGAGCTCGCACAGCAGGATCGCTTGCGCGTCGACCGGGTAGCCCGCGTGGATGAAATCCTCCGCCGCGCGGATCGCGAGGTTATCCATCATCTCGAGGCCGCCGGGGATCACGCCCGCGCCGATGATCCGTGCGACCGCCGCGCCGGCTTCCGCGACGTCGTCGAAGCTCGCCATCAGCACCTTCACGCTCGGCGGCTTCGGCAGCAACTTCACGGTCACTTCCGTGACGATGCCGAGCATCCCTTCCGAGCCGGTGAACAACGCGAGCAGGTCGAAGCCGGGTGCGTCGAGCGCGTCGGCGCCGAGCGTGAGCGTATCGCCGTCGATCGTCAGAATCTCGACCTTCAGGATGTTGTGCACCGTGAGGCCGTATTTCAGGCAGTGCACGCCGCCCGCGTTTTCGGCGACGTTGCCGCCGATCGAGCAGGCGATCTGCGACGACGGATCCGGCGCGTAGTACAGGCCGTGTGGCGCGGCCGCCTGCGAGATCGCGAGGTTGCGCACACCGGGCTGCACGCGCGCGATGCCGGCATCGGGGTCGATGTCGAGAATCCTGTTGAACTTCGCCATCACGAGCAGGAGGCCTTTTTCGAGCGGCATCGCGCCGCCCGACAGGCCGGTGCCCGCGCCGCGCGCGACCACCGGCACGCCGAGCGCGGCCGCGACGCGCAGTACCGCGCGCACCTGCTCGACCGTGTCGGGCAGCACGACCGCGAGCGGCACCGTGCGGTACGCGGCGAGGCCGTCGCATTCGAACGGCTTGAGCGCCTCGCGTTCGTGCAGCACGTCGAGGCCGGGCGCCGCCGCGTGCAGCGCGGCGACGAGTGTGTCGCGGCTGACGGTCGCGAGTGGGCCGTCGATCCGTTCGTCGTAGATGAAATTCATCGGGTTGTCTCCACCATGCGGCGGCTGCGCGAGGCGCGGCACGCCGGAAGGGAGGGATTCTTGGCGGGCGGCGCGCGCGTGTCCAGACGTGGCGGACGTGGTCATACCAGTTTTTATGGGGCAGCCGGAAAGCAGCTGTATCGATCGCCGTAAAACTGAATGGGTAAAAGGGTTTGTGGGAAAATCACCGATATCCTTCCGAAGTGGTCATACCAGTATGGAAATGCAGGATCGAGTGGGTCCGGCGCGCAACGTGGCCGACGTCGTCGCCGAGCGCATCGAGAAACTGATCGTCGACGGCGTGCTGAAGGCCGGGCAGGCGCTACCGTCCGAACGGCGGCTGACCGAGAAGCTCGGCGTGTCGCGCACGGCCGTGCGCGAAGGGATGAAGCTGCTGCGTGCGCGCGGCATCATCGACACCACGCACGGCAAGGGCTCGTTCGTGGCGAGCCTGACCCCGCAACGCGAGATCACGCCGATGATGCATCTGCTCGGCTCGCAGCCGCGCACGCTGTACGACCTGTTCGAGGTGCGCGGGATGCTCGAGACGGAAGCCGCGCGGCTCGCGGCGCTGCGCGGCACGCCGGCCGATTTCATCCTGATCAAGCGTCGCTATGAGGAGATGACCGCGGCCGATGCGCAGGATCTCGATCCGGCCGCCCGCGCGAAGCTCGATCACGCGTTTCATCTCGCGATCTGCGAGGCGTCGCATAACCCGGTGCTGGTGAATACGCTGCAGTCGTTGACGGATCTGCTGCTGAGTTCGGTGTTTGCGTCGGTGAACAATCTCTATCACCGCGAGCCGTTGAAGAAGCAGATCGATCGGCAGCATGCGCGGCTCTATAACGCGGTGACGGGGCGGCTGCCCGATCAGGCGCGCAAGGCCGCGAGCGAGCATATTCGTCAGTGCGTCGAGTATCTGCGGGAGATCGAGCAGGAGGAGCAGCGGTTGGTGCGGTCGACGTTGAGGCTCGAAGGGTGGACGTGATGTCGGCCGCGCGTCGCGGTGTGTCTTGATGCGCATCACGCACAGCGGGTCGTCCGCAGATGCGTGTCACAGGGCTATGTCAGACTGTGAGCCATTCTTCGTGTGGCCCCGCTGTCGCGTGAGCAATGCCTGACGGAACCCCGTCGGACGAACCGGTGCGCCACCCTTCCTGAAACGGAGGACATCGCATGTCGAACCGGACCCACGACGACGGGCACGACGCCCGCCCCGCCAACGCAGAGGACGAATCCGTTGATGCGCAGCGCGACGCGTTGCTCGCGTTGTTGAATGAGCTGCTGGAAGCCGAGCGTGCTGGCGCGCGTGTTGCGTCGGAGACGGCGGTGGAAATCGACGATCCCGAACTTCATCGGCTTGTGGCGAGCATTCGCCAGGATGAGGCGCACTGGTGTGCGGTGCTGGTCGATGCGATCCGGTCGCTCGATGCGACGCCGACGCATGCCACCGGGGCGTTTTATGAGAAGGCGATGGCGATCGAGGATCTGGCGGAGCGGCTGGCGTTTTTGAATCGTGGGCAGCGGTGGGTGGTGAGGAAGTTGCAGGCGTTGCTGCCGACGCTTGCGCAGCCGGATATGCACCATGCGCTCACGCAGATGCTTGTGGCGCACGAGAAGAACATCGGGTCGGTAGATGCATTGCTGCGGCTCAAGCGCTGCGCCCCGAACTCAGCGTCGCAGTAGCGGCCAGGGGAATCGTTCATCGCGGTATTTCCGTGGATGTCGCTTCTCGACCCATATGCGGCATTCGCTAGCCTCAACAGCGGTCACTCACGGTTGCTGGCTTCGCATGTGAATACGTACCGCATTCTGGCCGTAATGCCTGCCGGATAGCTTCTGGCGATATGGTTTCCGTCTGGCTCCGCGCAGGAAATACTCTTGCTATCGTACTGCCAGCCATTTACACATCGATATTGACATTTCAGGTCGACCTCGACGACTTCCCGCCATCAGACAGTCCCACTAGCGTAAAGCCTGCCATTGCAAGGATCACAAGCCACTGCAGGGTAGCATCCCAGTGATAAAGACCCTCAACCTGCGGATAAAGTGTTCGTGCGTAGATATAGCTCACGCAAGAAAAAAGGACCATGTACGACGCCAATGCGGTGAGCAAAATTCCCGCATACCTCCGAGCCTCAGCCCTCTGCCCAAATATTGCGCCCCCAACCAGCATGAGCAGGAGCCAGAAGATGAGTTCCGCTGCAGCCGCCGGGGTATGCATCGCCGGTGAGTTCATGGTCCTGGAGGTTCCCGTGAACAATGCACTTAGGGTTCCGAACATGAAGTACACGGCTAGCCCATACAATCCAAGTCCACAGTAACGCCGGATACGTTGCGATACCGACAGCACGCTATGGGTGGGAGCCAGTTCGTGAATTGGAACACGTGCAACGATTAGCAGCGGGATTGCCGAAAAAACAGCTCCCACCAGCATAAGGGAGATCGGCTGCTTGTGGGTCAAAAAGCTCAATCCGTTGCCAATGATCAATTGTGCCACTAGAAAATGCTTGGTCCATGCCAGCCGGCGCAACAGCGTTACGGCGGCGACCACACCGAGCAATCCTTGGCCTCCAATAACCGCCCACTGCATGCTCACCGACAGAGTCGAGCCAGGAATGATCGACATCCTATTCAACGCGTAAGCCCAATAGAAACCTTGGCACACTGAAGCTGCATTAAACAGGTAAAAGCATGCAGCAAAGGAAGGAAGATCGGATCGATTCATCTGCTTTGTCAATCTTGGTGAGCTGGAGATGAGACAATGGCAAATTGAATAGCAATTCAGCATACCGTCTCGATTTGGCGGACGATTGTCTGCGATCTGGATTGCGCTGTCGAGTGACCGAAGATGACCGACAGCGGTCTTCGGAAGCTCAGGATCGGCACGCACGTCAAAATACTTCGAACGAACACCAGTCGGGCACAAATCCATCAAAGACAAAAAAGTCGTCGATGTATGTCAGCCCAAGCCGCTCCAATGACCTTGTACACTCGTCGGCCACATCGCCCCCAAAGAACGGGCCAAGCGATATAAAGCTATCGGATTCGTCAAAATATTTCCGAAAATTGAACTCGACCATAACCGTGGATAGGTCGACATTCTTGGCCGCTAGCGCGGCGCGCCGGACAACGATCCCGAAATCTCTCGAAACTTTCATCGTTATTGACCAAAGGCAAGCGTGTGCTCAAGATTGTCTGCGATTCAGCCCTTATGGTCGAGCGTCCGAAACTGGCCGAGCACAGGCGACCTGTATCTCCCTCCGGCCAATCCCCGACAATCAAAAAAGCCCGCCGAAGCGGGCAACCTCACGATGCGGAGGGGGAGATACGAATATGCGGAGCTGCGCGTTCAGCCTTTTGTCGCACCAAACGTCAGCCCCGCCACAAAGTGTTTCTGCATCGCAAAGAACATTGCGACCGACGGCAGTGCGGCAAGAATCGACCCGGCCGACACAAGATTCCACGACGTCGTCCACTGCCCCTTCAACGCGGCAACGCCAGCGGTAATCGGCGCGGCTTCATCGCCTTGCGTGAGACACAGCGCCCAGAAGTAGTCATTCCACACGAACGTAAAAACGAGAATCGCGAGCGCGGCCAACGCGGGCCGAATCAACGGCAGCACGATCCGGTAAAACACCGTCCATTCCCCCGCACCTTCGATCCTTGCCGCCTCGATCAACTCGAACGGCAACTGCTTGATGAAGTTGCGCAGAAACAGCGTACAGAACCCGGTCTGAAACGCGACATGAAAAAGAATCAGCGCCTCGACGGTATTAAACACACCGAGCCGCAGCGACAAATCCCGCACCGGAATCATCAACACCTGCACCGGCACGAAGTTACCGGCAACGAACGTCCCGAACAGCGCCGTACTCCCGCGAAACTTGTAGGTCGCCAGCGCAAAGCCGGCCATCGCCGCGAGCGCGATCGACCCGATGACGGAAGGCACCGTGATCTGCACGCTGTTCCAGAAGTAATGCAGCATCGGGGACGTCGTCAGCGCGTCGCGATAGTTCTCGATCATCGAGAAATGCCGCGGCCAACCCCAGTAGTGGCCTTCGACCAGTTCCTCGGTCGAGCGCACCGACGTGACGAACACCGCGATCATCGGCAACAGCCAGATCAGCAGCGCAACCGGCAACGACAACTTGTACAGCCTGCGCGAGACAGGCTTCCATTGAGCAACGGGAGTCGGAAACATGATGGCCACCGGTCAGGTTATTGCTCGTTGCGCAGCAGGCGGCGCAACTGGAACACGATGTAGACGAGCATGATCGCGAACAGCACGACCGCAATCGACGCGGAATAGCCGAGCCGGTAGTACTTGATCGCCTGGTCGTACATGTAATACGCGAGCACGGTCGAGCTCTCGAACGGGCCGCCGCTCGTCATCACCGAGATCAGGTCGAAGCTGCGCAGTGCGCCGATCACCGTGACGACGATCGCCATGAAGGTGGTCGGCCGCAGTTGCGGCAGCACCACGTGCCACAGCAGCGCGAAGCCGCGCGCGCCTTCCATCCGTGCGGCTTCGATCTGTTCCGGGTTGAGCGACGTGAGGCCGGTGAGGTACAGGATCATGCAGTACGCGGTCTGCGGCCACAGCGCGGCGAAAACGATGCCGAACGTCGCATAGCGCGCGTCGCCGAGCACCGGGATGCCGTGTCCGGCGATCAGCGCGAGCAACCCGAACGTCGGATCGTAGAACCACGAGAAGATCAGTCCGACGACCACGCCGGACAGCACGAACGGCGCGAAGAACAGCGACTTCACGAGCCGGATGCCGGCCACCGCCTGGTTCAGGTACAACGCGAGCGCGAGGCCGAGCGGCGGCGCGAGCATGAACAGCGCGAGCCAGATCACGTTGTTGCGCAGCGCGGTGTAGAACGTCGGCGCCTGCAGCAGTTCGACGTAGTTCGCGAGACCGACGAAGGTGCGCTCGGTCATCCCGTCCCAGTTGTACAGGCTCAGCCACAGCGTCGACAGGATCGGCCAGATCACATAGACGGCAACCATCGCGCAGGCCGGCGCGAGAAAGAGCCATGCGGCGCGCTGTTGCCGCCGCACGGCAGGCGACGGGCGGCGTGCGGGCATCGCGGTGGCGGCGGAT
>NZ_VWWH01000162.1:0-8248 GCF_011753045.1 Burkholderia sp. Ap-955 | reverse complement strand
CGCCCGGCTGCGCGCGCCGCTCGACGATTCCGCGCACGGCGCGCTGCGGCTCGCGCTGCAGGCGCTGCGGGCGGCGGAGGGGCGCTGACGGCGTGTCGAGGCGGGAGGAAGGCGCACCGCAACCGCGCCGCTGGCGGCAATCGACCGGGAACCGCCCGGCGGGCAATCGGGCACGACGTTAAAATGGCCGTTCCGCAGAGCCCTGAGCGCCATTCTTCCGTCCCATGTACAAAGTCATCGCCACCGATCTCGACGGTACCCTGCTGAACAGCGACCACCAGCTCGATCCGTACACGATCGATACCGTCCGCCGGCTCGACCGCGACGGCTTGCAGTTCGTGATCGCCACCGGGCGCCACTACGCGGACGTCGCCGGCATTCGCGACGTGCTCGGCATCCGGCCGTACCTGATCACGTCGAACGGCGCGCGCGTGCATGCGCCGGACGACACGACGATCCACGCGCAGGACATCGATCCGGCAATCGTCCGCGGCCTCGTGCAGCCCGAGGTCGTCGGCGCGCACGGCCGCGTGATCGTCAACCTGTTTACCGACCAGGGCTGGCTGATCGACCGCGATGCGCCGCACCTGCTCGAATTCCACCAGGATTCGGGCTTCCGCTACGACGTGATCGACATGCCCGCGCACGACGGTGCGGATATCGCGAAGGTGCTGTACATCGGCGATCCGGCCGATCTGGCGGTCGTCGCCGAGCAGATGCGCGTGCGCTTCGGCGATGCGCTGTACGTCACGTACTCGCTGCCCGACTGCCTCGAAGTGATGACCGCGAACGTGTCGAAGGGCCGCGCGCTGCGCTCGGTGCTCGCACGGCTCGGCGTCGACACCGGCCACTGCATCGCGTTCGGCGACAACATGAACGATATCGACCTGCTCGAAACCGCCGGCCACGCGTTCATGATGAACAACGCGAATCCCGACCTGGTCGCGCGGCTCCCGCACATCCCGCGGATCGGCAACAACTTCGATGCGGGCGTCGCCCGCCACCTGCGCACGCTGTTCTCGCTCGAAGACAACGTCGCCGCATCCTGAACGTCCTGCCGGGGCGGAAATGAAAAACGGGCGCCAGTGGCGCCCGTCGAAATTACCTGCCTCGATCTTCTTTGACAGCGTGAGGCTCGCTGCTCTGCTCGCTTGACCCCGTAGTGTTTTATTCGCTTGTGCGAGCCGATGCCGGCAGCAGGTCGACGGCGTCGTCACGCCCCGCGACCAGCGGATAGATGATCCCGGCGAGTACCGCGCCGATGATCGGTGCCACCCAGAACAGCCAGAGCTGACCGATCGCATCGCCGCCCACGAACAGCGCGGGGCCGGTCGAGCGGGCCGGGTTCACCGACGTGTTGGTGACCGGGATCGAGATCAGGTGGATCAGCGTCAGGCACAGACCGATCGCGATCGGCGCAAAGCCGGCCGGCACGCCGCGCTTGTCGGTGGCGCCCAGGATCACGAACAGGAAGAAGCCCGTCATCACGACTTCGCAAATGAACGCCGAACTGAGTGCGTAGTGGCCGGGCGAACGTTCGCCGAAGCCGTTCGTCGCAAAGCCGCTGCCGACGACGTCGAAGCCCGGTTTGCCGGTCGCGATCAGGTACAGCACGAATGCGCCGAGCGTCGCGCCGACCACCTGCGCGACGATGTACGGCACGAGATCGCGTGCGGGGAAGCGGCCGGCGACCGTCAGGCCGACGCTCACTGCCGGATTCAGGTGGCAGCCCGAAATGTGGCCAATTGCGAATGCCATCGTCAGCACAGTCAGGCCGAAGGCAAGCGAGACGCCGGCAAAGCCGATGCCGAGGCCCGGAAAGGCGGCGGCCAGCACGGCGCTTCCGCACCCGCCGAGCACCAGCCAGAACGTGCCGAATACCTCTGCAGCGAGACGCTGAGAAAGATTCATGTAAGGACCTCGTTCAAGTGGATTGAAGACAACCGGACGACGCGACGGATTTAAATCGTCATCCGGAATTGGTCTGGATTATAGGAAATGAATCGGGTCGGGGAGGGTCAACGATTGTTAAATTTGAATGGCTGACGAATGCCTTTTATTAGAATAAGTCCGCATTCTCGATATAGCCGAATCGGTTAAAGATGACAGCATTCATTTCAAAGGGCAGGGCGGCAGTGCGGATGGCGTAACGGATGTTGGTGTCCCGGCCGGATTCGCCGGGGCCGCATCATCGAAAAGGGGAGTCAAAAAATGTCTCAATACGCGAAACTCAAGGCGCAGATCGCCGATCTGCAGGCCCAGGCGGACGATGTGCGCCGCCAGGAAGTGGCGGCGGTGATTGCGGAAGTCCAGCAAAAGATTGCCGAATATGGGCTGACTGCCCAGGATCTGGGCTTCGCGGAGCGAGCGAAGCGCGGGCGTCCGCCGAAGAAGGCGCCGCTGCCCCCGAAATACCGCGATCCGAAGTCGGGCGCGACCTGGAGCGGGCGCGGCAAGCCGCCGAATTGGATCGTCGGTAAAAACCGCGACCGTTTCCTCATCGAATGACCGAAAGCCCAAACAAAAGAGCCGCATCGAGATGCGGCTCTTTTGTTATCCGCGCCAATTTCGGCGCGGATTGGATTACGGCATATTTCCTTGCGGAATTCCGTGTCAGGCGCCGGCGACCCGGCGCAATGCCGGTTGACGGGCTCCCGTGCAAAGCGATTCGTAAGTTTCGACATACCGCTGCGCCATGGCCTTCGAGCTGAAGCGCGTATCGAAACGTTCGCGGATGGCGGTGCGCGACAGGCTGTCGATCCGGTGCAGCGCGCCGACCGCGCCCTGCACGTCCTCGACGATGAAGCCGGTCACGCCGTCCTCGATCACTTCGGGCACCGAGCCGCGGTTGAACGCGACGACCGGCGTGCCGCAGGCCATCGCCTCGATCATCACCAGGCCGAACGGCTCCGGCCAGTCGATCGGGAACAGCAGCGCCTTCGCGCCGGACAGGAACGCGGGCTTCTGCGCCTCGTTGATCTCGCCGATGAATTCGACGTGCGCCTGGTCGAGCAGCGGCTCGATCACTTCCTTGAAGTAGTCGGCGTCGGCCTTGTCGACCTTCGCGGCGATCTTCAGCGGCAGCCCGCTTTGCGCGGCGATCCGGATCGCGGTGTCGACGCGCTTTTCCGGGCAGATCCGGCCGAGGAACGCGAGGTATTCGGGCTTCACGCCCGGTTGCGGCGTGAGCAGCGTGTCAGGCAGCCCGTGATACACGGTGCCCGCCCACGCGGCCTGCGGCAGCGGCTTGCGCTGGTTGTTCGAGATCGACACGACCGGCGCGTCCGGGAACGCGTCGAACACGGGCTGCAGTTCCGGCAGGTCGAGGCGGCCGTGCAGCGTCGTCACGTACGGCGTGTCGAGGCGCGACATCAGCGGGAACGGCAGGTAGTCGAGGTGGAAGTGCAGCACGTCGAATTCGTGCGCGACCCGGGCGACCTTTTCGAGGAGCCGCATATGGGGCGCCATCGAATCGCGGATCGACGGGTCGAGCCGCAGTGCGCGCGGCCAGGCCGCCTCGAGACGGGCCGACGTGACGGAGTCGCCGCTGGCGAACAGGGTCACATCGTGGCCGAGATCGACGAGCGCCTCGGTGAGGTAGGACACGACACGCTCGGTGCCGCCGTAGAGTTTCGGCGGAACGGCTTCGTAAAGCGGCGCGATCTGGGCAATTCGCATGGATGTTCTCCTGTTTCGATCCGGGGGCGCGGGGGCGCCGATGCGGATCCCGTGCAAGGTTGCGGAACTCGCCGGCGTACGCGGTTGGCGGTACGTGGCCGTGCCCTGGGCGGGGTGCGCGGGGCGCCGGACGGCAAGCTGCGGGGCGGGCCGGCACGGCTCGCGCCGCCGCCCATTGGAGTCCATTATCGATATCGCCCTGGGGGGTTCGAGTGTTTTTTCAAACACTTAAGGCTTGTTACACGATGAAATACGCGAAAACCCCGATAAAAAGGGCGCGGATACAGAAATGGAGATAGACGCAACTATTGTTGCGTCTTCGTGAAAAAGCACTATAATTTTTACCGATCCGATTGTCGGCAGCCTTGCCGGCAAGCCTTTCGGTACATCGGACCCATCGCAGCCGAATCCTTGCTGCCACGCGCTTCCCCGCCTGCACCTTTCAATTCGCCTTGTCGGAAAAATTCCTACACGGTTTACAGAGAAATCCTGCACGGCATACGCCACTTCGCTGATACCGGCATAAATGCCGTTTAGCCAAAATTCGCCCTGTAAGACTATAAACGAGCCGACTGAGTGCCAAGAGCGCTCTGATCGAGCAAACGTTTTCATAACACGAATGGCCAAAGCACTTTAACGGGGGAATCATGAGCGCTACCAGCGAAATGCTCAGTGAGATCAAAGAGGTCAACCTGTCGTACCTCCTCCTCGCGCAACGCCTGCTGCGGGAAGACAAAGCGATGGGCATGTTCCGCATGGGCATTTCCCAGGAACTCGCCGACGTGCTCGGGAACCTCACGCTCGCACAGACCGTGAAGCTCGCCGCGTCGAACCAGATGCTGTGCCGCTTCCGCTTCGATGATCACGCGCTGCTCTCGTCGCTCGCCGACAAGGGCCGCAGCGATGTCGTCGCGCACGCCCACTCGGCCATCCTGATGGCCGGGCAGCAGGTCGAAGGCGTCCGCTGATCCATCCCGCCTTGCGTTTGTCCCGGCATGCCGCGCCGGTGGGCAGCGTATTGGCCATCCATCCGAATAACGTCAAGCGGACGGTTTTCACCATGGCAAGCAAAAGCGTCGTGATCGAGGTGAAGGAAATCACCCTCGCCATCGAACTGATCGAACTGGGCGCCCGGCTGCAGCTGCTGGAAGCGGAGACGAGCCTGTCGCGGGACCGTCTGATCAAGCTGTACAAGGAACTGAAGGGCGTGTCGCCGCCGAAGGGGATGCTGCCGTTCTCGACCGACTGGTTCATGACGTGGCAGCCGAACATCCACTCGTCGCTGTTCTACAACATCTACCGGTTCATGCAGGACCACGGCCGCTGCGAGCCGATCCAGTCGATCGTGAAGGCGTACCGGCTCTATCAGGAGCACGTGAACCTGTCCGGCGACGAGGCCGCGCTGAGCCTCACGCGCGCGTGGACGCTCGTGCGCTTCTTCGATTCGGGGATGCTGCAGATGACCCCGTGCACGCGCTGCGGCGGCCACTTCGTCGCGCATGCGCATGATCCGCATCAAGGTTTCGTCTGCGGCCTCTGCCAGCCGCCGTCGCGCGCGGGCAAGACCCGCAAGGCCGCCGCCGCGCGCGCCGAACTGGCCGCCGCCGCGGCCTGAGCCCGGCCGGGCAGGGCCGGGCGGGGCGTTCAGGCCGCGCCGGGGTGGCGCGAATCGTCTGCGAATTGCTGGTAAACACCGTCGGGCCGCCGCCTGGCCGCCCGCGAAAGTTTTCCTGCCGACTGCCGTAAACCTGTTTAACGGCGGTCTCCCCGCCGGTCATTCGTGAGGGACAGGCAGTGCTGATTATCGTGGGAACACTCGTGACGCTGTTGTCCGTCTTCGGCGGTTATGCGCTGGCAGGCGGGCATCTGGGCGCCTTGATCCAGCCCATCGAGATTCTGATGATCGTGGGTGCCGGTGTCGGCGCGTTCATCCTCGGCAACGGCGGCAAGACCATCAAGGCCACGCTGCGCGTGCTGCCGACGCTCTTCAAGGGCTCGAAATACACGAAGGATGTCTACATGGAGCTGATGGCGCTTCTTTACGTGCTGCTCGCGAAGGCACGCAAGGAAGGCACGCTCACGCTCGAGGCCGACATCGACGATCCGGAAAAGAGCCCGATCTTCACGCAATACCCGAAGATCCTCGCCGATCGTCACATCGTCGAATTCCTGACCGACTACCTGCGCCTGATGGTGGGCGGCAACATGAACGCGTTCGAGATCGAGAGCCTGATGGACGAGGAGATCGAGACGCACCACGCGGAAGGCGAAGGCCCCGCGCATGCGCTGATGCGCGTCGGCGATGCGATGCCGGCGTTCGGTATCGTCGCGGCCGTGATGGGCGTCGTGCACACGATGGCGTCCGCCGACAAGCCGCCCGCGGTGCTCGGCGCGATGATCGCGCAGGCACTGGTCGGCACGTTCCTCGGGATCCTGCTGTCGTACGGGCTGATCGGGCCGCTCGCGAGCCTCGCGGAGCAGCGCGTCGCCGAGTCGACCAAGATGTTCCAGTGCATCAAGGTGACGATCCTCGCGACGCTGAACGGCTATGCGCCGGCGATTGCGGTCGAGTTCGGTCGCAAGGTGCTGTTCTCGACCGAGCGCCCGTCGTTCTCCGAGCTCGAAGAGCACGTGCGCCGCGTGAAGGCGAAGTGACGCGGAGCGCCCCATGAGCAAAAGCAAGGATCGTGCAATCGTCGTCAAGCGGGTGGCCCCGGCGAAGAAGGGCCACCACGGCGGCGCATGGAAGCTCGCGTACGCGGACTTCATGACCGCGATGATGGCGTTCTTCCTGCTGATGTGGCTGCTGAGCTCGGTCACGCCGGTGCAACTGAAGGGGATCGCCGAATACTTCAACACGCCGCTGAAGGCCGCGCTGTTCGGCAGCGGCGACCGCAGCTCGCAGGATTCCAGCATCATCAACGGCGGCGGCCGCGACCTGTCGAGCGTCGACGCCGGCACGCTGCGCCGCACCGACGGCACGACGCAACTGGCCGAACGCCTCGCGAAGATGGGCGACGAGCATTCCCGCTCGCAGGCGCAGACCGCGCAGGCTGCGCAGGACCGGCTCGAGCAGACGCGCCTGCACGACCTGCAGATCAAGCTGATGGCCGCGATCGAGGCCAATCCGACGCTGCGCCAGTTCAAGCAGCAGATCCGCATCGATTCCACGCTGATGGGGCTGCGCATCGAGATCGTCGATTCGCAGAAGCGGCCGATGTTCGCGATGTCGAGCGACCACGTCGAGCCGTACATGCGCGACATCCTGCGCGAGATCGGCAAGACGCTGAACGACGTGCCGAACCGGATCATCGTCCAGGGCCACACCGACGCGGTGCCTTACGCGGGCGGCGAGGGCGGCTACAGCAACTGGGAGCTGTCGGCCGACCGCGCGAACGCGTCGCGCCGCGAGCTGATCACCGGCGGCATGGGCGAGGCGAAGGTGCTGCGCGTGCTCGGCCTCGCGTCGACGCAGAACCTGAACAAGGCCGACCCGCTCGATCCGGAAAACCGCCGGATCAGCGTGATCGTGCTGAACCGCAAATCCGAAGAGGCGCTGATGCGCGACGATGCGACGACCACGACGCTGTCGGCCGATGCGGCCGGTTCGCAGCAGCTCGCGCAGCAGCTGGCCCCGGCGCCGGCAGCGCGCCCGGCGCTCGCGGCGTCCGCCGTCGCCGTGCCGAAACCCTGACGTTTACGAGATTCCGAGACAGACATGATCCGAACCATTCTCGCCATCGACGACTCCGCGACCATGCGTGCGCTGCTTCAGGCAACGCTGATGCAGGCCGGCTACGACGTGACGGTGGCGCCGGACGGCGAGGCCGGCTTCGACCTGGCGGCCACCGTGCCGTACGACCTGGTGCTGACCGACCAGAACATGCCGCGCAAGAGCGGGCTGGAAGTGATCGCCGCGCTGCGCAAGCTGACCGCCTATACGGAAACGCCGATCCTCGTGCTGACGACCGAAGGCAGCGACGCGTTCAAGGACGCCGCACGCGACGCGGGCGCGACCGGCTGGATCGAGAAGCCGATCGACCCCGCCGTGCTGGTCGACCTGGTCGCGACGCTGTCCGAGCCGGCCGCCTCCTGACATTCACGCGACGCATTCAACCCGGGACCGGGCATGACTCTCGACATCACTCAGTTCTACCAGACATTTTTCGACGAAGCGGACGAGCTGCTCGCGCAGATGGAGCAGTTGCTGCTGAACCTCGACGTCGGTTCGCCCGACCCCGAGGATCTGGCCGCGATCTTCCGCGCCGCGCATTCGATCAAGGGCGGCGCGGCGACGTTCGGCTTTTCCGCGCTGACCGATACGACGCACATCCTCGAATCGCTGCTCGACCGCGCACGCAACCACGAGCTGACGCTGACCAAGGAAATGGTCGACGCGTTCCTGGAGACGAAGGACGTGCTGTCCGACCAGCTCGTCGACTACCGTGCGAGCGCCGAACCGGACGCGGCCGCCGCCGCGACGATCTGCGCGAAGCTCGAACGGCTGAAGGCCGAGAGCGGCGCGGGTGCGCCGGCAGCCGCGGCCGCTGCGCCCGTGGCGCCGGTCGCC